>NZ_JACJUP010001220.1:0-2036 GCF_014748295.1 Planktothrix sp. FACHB-1355
CGCACCACGAGATTTGAACAGGGAACAATGTCAGGCACTGAAAATTATAGGTCGCCAAGTGGTTACTCAAAGGTTACTACGCGGTGTCAGCCACTCAGGGCGCAAGGTCATCAAAGTGAAGGAAATGCCGCCGGAAATACCGTGGAATATTGTCGAGATATTTGAAAGCATCACGGATGCTTTTTTTGCGCTGGATTGGGAGTGGCGGTTCACATACTTAAACTCGCGAGCAGAGCAAGTTTTGCTGAGAACCAAGAATGAGTTAATCGGTAAGTGTATATGGGATGAATTACCAGAGGCTATAGGTTCCACATTTGAGAAAGAATGTCACAGAGCGGTATCCAAGCGAGTAACAGTACATTTTGAAGAATTTTATTCACCCCTGGGGATTTGGCTGGAGGTAAGAGCCTATCCTTATCAAGGCGGGTTATCAGTTTATTTCCGGGATGTAACGGCAAGAAAACAGTCAGAGGCAATGCTGATGGAGCGATCGCGCCTCTCGGCTTTCGGTGCGGCGGTAGGCATCGCGCTGGGACAAGCCGGTGGCATATCGGAAATCCTCAACCGTTGTACCCACATTACAATCGAGCATCTAGATGCCATCAATGCTTGTATTTGGACTGTCAAGCAAGGATCGAACAAACTCGAACTTGAGGCGATGGCCTTTGCCAAGGATGAACCTACAGACTCTCGCACCCCAGAGTCGTGCGACTTGATTCGCCCAGATAGCAGCATAGCGGAGAAGATCGCCCAAAATCACCAACCCTACCTGAGCAACGACCTGCGCGATCGCGATCGTTTCCAAGAAAGGGAATGGTTGGAGAAAATCAAACCGCACAGCAGCAAACAAGTCAAAGCTTTTGCGGGGTATCCCCTGATTGTAGAAGAGCGGTTGGTGGGTGTGATGGCTGTTTTCAGCCGTCAACCCCTCAGCCAAGAAGGACATAATATTTTGGAGTGGGTAGCCAATGCTATTGCTGTGGCGATCGATCGTTATTGGGCGCGATCGGAACTGCTCTCGCGTCGGGAAAGCCTGCTATTCCGCCTAGCCAGCCAAATTCGCAATTCTTTGGATCTCGATACAATCTTGGGTACTGCGGTCAACGAAATTCGCAGTTTGTTGCAAATCGATCGCTGTCATTTTCTCTGGTGCTGGCCCGATCCGCAAAACCCCAGCCTGACGGTAACTCACGAATCGTGCCATCCCAACTTGCCCAGCTTGTTGGCCGACTATCCCACAGAGAAAGTTACCTCGCTGGTCAAAAAAATCGTCAATTTAGAGACAATTCGGATAGATGATGTGGAGAGCGCTGTCAATCTGGACGATCGAGAGCAAATTCTCCTGAATACTTTAGGCGTTACTTCGCAATTGCTCATCCCCCTAGCAACTCGTTCCGGCCAGCTGGGGGCAGTTGTATGCAGCCATTGTAGCGGCCCGCGACCTTGGAGTGACAGCGAAGTCGAGCTACTCAAAGCAGTGGTAGACCAATTGGCGATCGGTATAGACCAAGCCGAACTTTTTGCCCAAACTCGCGCAGCTGCGTTTGCCGCTCAAACTCAGGCGCAACAACTAGAGGGAGCTTTGCAACACTTAAAGGAAACCGAAGCACAACTGGTACAAACCGAAAAAATGTCCAGCCTCGGTCAATTAGTAGCAGGCATTGCTCACGAGATCAACAATCCCATCAATTTTATTTACGGCAACGTCGCTCATGCCAGCGACTATATCCAAGACCTCTTGGAATTGGTGAGCCTCTATCAAAAGTATTATCCCAAGCCAGCAGCAGAAATTCACGCTGCCGCTGAGACAATGGATTTAGAATTTGTCAAGAATGACCTGCCCAAATTGCTAGCTTCAATGCAGGTGGGGACAGAAAGGATTCGGCAAATTGTCCTGTCGCTGCGAAATTTCTCCCGCCTCGACGAAGCAGAAAAGAAACCGGTCAATATCCACGAAGGTATCGATAGCACCTTGTTGATTTTGCAAAATCGCTTAAAAAGTACTTCTAGTAGGCCCGATATTAAAGTAATTAAAA
>NZ_JACJUP010001221.1:0-2032 GCF_014748295.1 Planktothrix sp. FACHB-1355
CCCTAACCCCTAGCCCCTAACCCCTAGCCCCTAACCCCTAGCTATCAGTTCGTATCCCGCATCGGCTGGCGACACGACTGAAATAAAAACCAATGGTTCATCGCCGTTGTTTAATACTCCGTGTACGCATCCGGTATGAGCGACTACCACATCTCCTGCAACGATCGGCTTTGTCGTTCCTGCTTTATCTAAATAATATTCTCCTTGACCGCTCAAAACAGTCCAGGTATCTTGTCCGTTAGGATGGATGTGCGGGAGAATTTGCTGACCTGGCTTGATGTACCAAGCGACAATGACGGCATCCTGGGATTCCGTGACGATCGATCGAATAGGTTCTCCGTCAGTCGGTTGCAGAAATTTAGAACTGTTGAATATCCTTGTCATACTCATCTTTATTCTTTATCGCCATTGCGAATCCACTGCACCAGCAAAAACAATGCTGTTTCCGGAAGTTATCGAAAATGCCATTGTCTCGCCGATCGCCATAATTGTTCTGTATAATATGCTGCTTTTGAGGAATAAAAATTTCATCGATCGCAACATCAACTAAATCGGAATCTGAATCGTAAATTCTGTTCCCTCTCCAGGCGCAGAAACACAAGTCAGCTTACCTCCATGTTTTTCTTCCACAATCTGACGGGAAATAGACAACCCCAAACCAGTCCCCTTACCCACTTCTTTGGTCGTGAATAAGTGGTCAAATACCCGCGTTTTTACCTCTTCTGGCATTCCACAGCCATTATCTTTGATGCGAATAGCGACAGCAGCTTCTTCTAAAACTTCAGTCTGAATAATAATCTTATTGGGATTAGCTGCAATTTCAGCAAAAGTACGGCCTTGATTTGCTTCTTCAAGCGCATCGATCGCATTGGCAATTATATTCATAAACACCTGGTTGAGTTGACCGGGATAGCACTCGACTAATAAGGGCAAATTCGCGTATTCTTTGATCACTTCAATCTCCGGTCTGCTAGTGTTAGCTTTGAGTTTATGCTTCAAAATCATTAATGTGCTGTTGAGACCTTCATTGATATTGAATGGCACTTTTGATGTGCTATCAGCCCGCGAAAATGTTCTTAAAGACGTGCTAATTTGGCGGATGCGATCGGTTCCCTCTTTCATAGATAAAACCATTGTTGGCAAGTCTTCTATTAGATAATCTAGCTCGATATTTTCAATTATTTGAGCTATTTCTCCCCCAGGATCGGGAAAATTGTCGCGATATAATTTAAGTACATCAATTAAATCTTTTATATAGTTTTCTGCATAAGTTAAGTTGCCGTCAATAAACGCAAGGGGATTATTAATTTCATGGGCAATACCTGCGATTAATTGACCGATGACTGCCATTTTCTCATTTTGGATTAATTGTAGCTGCATTTGCTGAATTTGTTGTAAATATTGTTGCAATTGCATTGCCCGTTCGCGCTCTCGCCTTTCTGATTCCTGCAATTCAAAATAAAGGCGAGAATTTTCTAAAAAGATACTAGATTGGGTACAATGAGTTTTTATCCTTGCGAACAATTCATCTTTGGCAATCGGTTTAGTTAGGTAATCATTGGCTCCAGCTTCTAAACCAACTACTAGATCGGCAACTCTATCTTTAGCAGTTAATAATAGCACCGGTAATTCATTAGGTTGCCAGGTTTCGCGAATTTTCCGAGTTACTTCATAGCCAGTCATGCGCGGCATCATTACATCGAGCAAAATTAAATCAGGTTTGGTACTGCTTGACAAAATTGCTAATGCTTCTATCCCAGAAGCTGCCTCAATAATTTCATATCCATATAAAGATAAATGGTTAACCAACACCTGACGATTTACAGGTTCATCATCCACAACTAAGATTTTGTAAGGTGTACCTTCATAATTATTTATTTGGACTCGATCGATAATTTCTTGTGCGTTATAGGTACTTAATTTTTCTGAATCATTCACAGAAAATAAAGAGTCATAAATCCCAGATGAAGCTAACTGATATTTTCTGGCTATTTCCAACCCGCGACTTTCAACATCTGCGGCTTGACTAACT
>NZ_JACJUP010001222.1:0-2031 GCF_014748295.1 Planktothrix sp. FACHB-1355
GAACTCTGCTATTAAAAGATAGGCTGACTCAACAGCCATTCTTTGTGAGCATTAGCTTCTTTGCTACTTAATTTTTCTTAACTTAATCCAGGCAAGCCTGACGGTCAAAAGATTTGTTGAAATATGCGATCGCACTATAAGCATACCACCTACTCATCATAGTTTAAAAAATTATTTAACATAGGACTTAGAGGCTACTGACATTACTAGCTAAGTAATTTGTCAGCATAATTGTTTCGCAATAACCTCAACCCTTATAAAGAATAACCAGCTTGCATCTCGTTTATCATTTATAATTGAGAGTTTTTCCTATGGCTATTAGCGTTTTTGAACTATTCAAAATCGGCATTGGGCCTTCCAGTTCTCATACGGTCGGCCCAATGCGTGCAGCATTACGATTTGCCACATTTATCCAAAATAAAAAACTTTTAGATACAACTGAAACTATTAAGGTAGAACTATTCGGTTCTCTCGCTGCAACTGGAAAAGGCCACGGTACTGACAAAGCTGTAATCTTGGGTCTAGAGGGAGAAACGCCAGAACTAATTGATACAGTATCTATTGATGCACGAGTGGCGAGAATACGTATTGAAGAAAAAGTATTTTTATTGGGAAAGAAACCCATCGCGTTTTGCGAAAAAGAGCATCTTCTATTTCACTGGCAAAACCTTCCGTTTCATCCCAACGGAATGCGATTTACAGCGCACAATGCCGTCAGGGAGGAAATCGCAAGAAAAGTTTATTATTCAGTGGGAGGAGGCTTTATTGTCGATGAAGAAGATACGCAAAGCAAACAAGATGATAATAGTCAGGTTCCCTATACGTTTACAAGCGCTACTAATTTGATCGAAATCTGCGAAAAACAAGGTTTATCGATTAGCCAAGTCATGTTAGAAAATGAGAAGTCTTGGCGTTCTGAAGAAGAAGTCATACAAGGACTGCTACGCATCTGGGAAGTGATGCAAGAGTGCGTGAGAAACGGCTGTAAAAATGAAGGTATTTTACCGGGAGGTTTAAACGTAAAACGCCGCGCCCCAGAACTCTATCGCCAATTATCCGCCAAAGGTGAAACTTGTCTACTTGACCCGCTTAGTATTATCGATTGGGTAAATGTTTACGCCATTGCAGTTAATGAAGAAAATGCAGCAGGGGGAAGAGTTGTAACTGCACCCACCAATGGTGCGGCGGGTATTATTCCGGCGGTTTTGCACTACTATATTCGATTTTGCCCTAGTGCGACGATCGATCGCATTGTCAACTTCTTACTTACCGCAGGCGCAATTGGAATTTTGTATAAAGAAAACGCCTCCATCTCTGGTGCTGATGTTGGTTGTCAAGGAGAAGTTGGCGTTGCTTGTTCAATGGCGGCGGGTGCTTTAACAGAGGTATTGGGAGGAACGCCAAAGCAAGTGGAAAACGCCGCTGAAATCGCGATGGAACATCATTTAGGATTAACCTGCGATCCCGTTGCTGGATTGGTTCAAATACCTTGCATTGAAAGGAATGCGATGGGGGCTGTTAAAGCAATCAACGCCTCTCGTATTGCTTTACGCGGAGATGGTTTGCATATCGTTTCCCTGGACAAGGCGATTCAAACAATGCGTGCTACTGGAGCAGATATGCACAGTAAATATAAGGAAACCGCTCGTGGTGGGCTGGCAGTGAATGCGATCGAATGTTAATCTTTGCAAAAGCAGGTTTAGTGCCAGTGTGTACCACTTATGTGTACCACTAAGCGCAAATAACCTTGTAGCTTGAGTGGAATATCCCCAAAGCAACGAGAAATCGTCGATCGTTTCAAGCGGGTGAAGGGATTCGAACCCTCGACACTCTGCTTGGGAAGCAGATGCTCTACCACTGAACTACACCCGCACTTCTTTATAAGAATAGCACGTTTTGGCACAAACATCGAGCATCGCACTTGCACGGGAATGCTGAGTAGCGGCTACGTATCGACACGTAAGTAGTCGGACAAAAGTAATCGACACTGTATTAACTTTTGTTAAGGCACTTGCTGGAATGCGATCGAGA
>NZ_JACJUP010001223.1:0-1968 GCF_014748295.1 Planktothrix sp. FACHB-1355
TACATTGGCACTACCGAGATTGGCACTGCTTAGATTCGCCTCCATCAGATTCGCACCGCTCAGGTTTGCACCGCTGAGGTTGGCTAATGCTAAACTGGCAAGGTGCAAGTCGGCATGGCTCAAATTTATATTACCCAGATCGGCACCGCTGAGATCTGCACCGCTGAGGTTAGCACTGCTTAGATTAACGTCAGTTAATTCTGCATCGCTCAAATCTGCACCTCGAAGATTAGCGCGGCAGAGATTAGCACCACTTAAATCAACTCCGTTTAAGTTAGTTCCGCGCAGGTTACCCCCTGCAAAGTCAATTGCCGGATCGAGACCTGCAATTTTCGCTATTTCTAGGAAATCCTTTGTTGGCGCTGCAATAACGCGATCGATCTCTTCTTGTAGATGCGCTTGTACTTGCGGAACAGTTGTTTCATCACCCTTTTCCACAGGAAGACAATCGTAGCATAACTGCGCCCAACTTAGAAAAGGCTTCAACTTCGATTCCAACAAAAACAGAGCTAATTTCCTCTCTAAGACAGCGTGCTGATTTGGGCTGATGTCGTGTCGCCATAAGCCTTCTGCATCAATCAAATACACATCTTGCTTTGATACTTCAAACGTAGCTTCTATTCGGCAGAATTTTTCGATCGCATTTACGGTTAAGAGTTTTGCGCTTGTGACCCCTCCTTTTAGAATCGACTCACCTGCCTTGACTTCAAAAATCCAGGCAGGGTTTACCTGAGAATTATTGCTTCTAAAAGCTATTTGGGATACATTCGAGTTATCCTGGAGGCCAGATCCTATTTCTACTAGATTAGTATCTGCACTGCTTTGATTTTCGCTACTTTTGTACTTTTTTCTGTCTTCTGTAAGAGAAAGCTCAAGTGAGTCTTTGAGGTCGCGGGATGCCAAAGGTATTTCGCCACCCTCCAGCTTTAGCCTCAGTTCGCCACCCTTGAGACCTAACTTGACGCGACCCCCAAGCAGGGGTTCCCAATGCTCGTCAAAGTTTATCGTTAAGTAGAGGTCAAGCGCAGAAGTGTCACTTGCACCTGACTCGACAGGAATTGCTTCTAATTGCATCCACAAGCAGTCTGGATATTTGTTTTGAGACGTTTGGATAAGTCTGGTAGACAGGGATTCTTGCATTGCCAACCTAGAATAGGTATTTCAAGGGTTGCTTATTTTACAACGCTACCACGACCGTGCATTCCAGAACCTGTCTGCACTGAAAATTTTCTTTAAATTTAGCTAGTAGCGGATCGTTTCCGCTTTTGCACTAGGAAATAATGAGAGTCATCATGCGACAATATATTAATTATCGCAATTTTTCCATTAACTGCCAAATTTACCTCCCTTCTCTCGGTCTATGTGAAAATTAAATATATTAAATATTCCCTGTTAAATAAACATACCAAGAATTACTTGGGTTTTTAAATATTATTTTAATAGTAAAGTCCATTTCTAAGCCGACTTTCTTCCCTTCAGGAAATAGGTAGTCATTTCTCCCTTACCTTTTACTTGGATTTTACCACGATTTTCAAACAAATATTTATTTCGCAATCTTTCGTAAGTTGCTGATGTAACTTGTATACATCCTGGTTGTCCGTGCGATTCCATACGGCTGGCAACGTTAACCGCATCGCCCCATAGATCGTAAATAAATCTTTTCTTCCCAATC
Organism: Planktothrix sp. FACHB-1355; assembly: GCF_014748295.1. Classification (NCBI taxonomy): domain Bacteria; kingdom Bacillati; phylum Cyanobacteriota; class Cyanophyceae; order Oscillatoriales; family Microcoleaceae; genus Planktothrix; species Planktothrix sp. FACHB-1355. The sequence continues at coordinate 1,673 of NZ_JACJUP010001223.1, forward strand.
ACTCCAGCTACCACAATTCCCGTGTTAATGCCGATCCGAATTTGTAGTTGGTACCCCCTGTCAATCTGCAATTGCTGCATGATATCTAGCATGGATAATGCCAACTCTGCAATTGCTTCCGCATGGTCAATTTTAGGTATCGGTAATCCTCCCGCTACCATATAAGCATCGCCAATCGTTTTAATCTTTTCTAAACCGAGTTCTTCGATAATTTGGTCAAAGGAAGAGAAAATTTGGTTCAATAAGTTAACTAATTCGATCGGCTGAAGTTTTGTGGAAAGAGAGGTGAAGCCAAC
>NZ_JACJUP010001224.1:0-2029 GCF_014748295.1 Planktothrix sp. FACHB-1355
TATCTTAATATTTCGTACCTCTTCCTTATAAACGAAATCTAATCTATATTTATTTAGTTTTACCTGAGAATCAAAAATACTATCACTTGTCAAGAAATTTTGGCCAAAGGGTTCGTAAGCAATTATACCAATTAAAAAAGCTTCTTCTAGAGAAGATTCAGCTTTATTAAATATTTTCAATATTTTATACCAATAGGATCGAAAATATTCCGTAAATTCATTTTTTAATTGGCTTTTGCCTTCTAAATACACATTATCCCATTCTGAACGTAGCGGCTGAATTTTTGATGGCGCTTTTTGGAATTTTTGTATAGATTCTATACCATCTTGGTTGTTATCCTCTTCTTCATATACTGGCTTTAAACAAAACCTTTTCGCTTCTTCTATTTTTTGTTTAGCATTTTTTAATTTATTTTTAATATCTCTTCCTAATTTTTCTGCAACTGCTCCTCCAATTAGGTCTTGATACCGTAATATTGTTTTGGTAAAAACGTCTAAGTCTTTAGCTTTTAAAAACGGATTTTTTCCTATTCTTGTACTTAATATAAAATATTTTAATTCAATAAAAACCTCAATAGATTCATTCTGAATCCTACTCACTATAACAGTGTCAATTTGTCCATCTTTTACCAAAAATTCATCAGTTAATAAAAAATAATATTGGTCTAAAATAGATTCAGCTACATAATCCATAATTTTGTCTACATTAATATTAGTATTCATTCGATACCTCCTTAATCCTTAGTCTAATAGGCTTTTTCAGATGTATGGGGAAAATGTTCGTTTGTCTTAACATTTGAGTGCGATTTGTGGGTTACGGCACGGCAACTAAATTATTGGTTGAAAGTGCTGAAATTATCTCCCGTGCCTAACCCACCCTACGATTAGATAAATTTCTACGTTCACTACAAAAACTGTATGAGCGAAAACTTTACACATTAAACCGGAACAACATCACATCGCCTTCCTGCACCAAATACTCTTTTCCTTCACTGCGAACTAAACCTTTCTCCTTGGCAGCATTCATCGAACCGACTTTTACCAAATCTTCATAAGCAACTGTTTCGGCGCGAATAAAACCGCGTTCAAAATCGGTGTGAATTACACCGGCAGCTTGCGGTGCGAACATACCCGCTTTAATCGTCCAAGCGCGAGTTTCTTTCGGCCCAGTAGTAAAGTAAGTACGCAATCCCAAAAGTTCGTAAGTGGCGCGAATCAAAGATTTCAGTCCGCCTTCTTCTACCCCAAGTGATACTAAAAATTCTGCCCTTTCTGCTTCTGGTAATTCAACTAATTCCGATTCAACTTGAGCGGAAACAATTACTACTTGCGCTTTTTCTGGCGCGGCTATTTCACGCACCTGTTCTACATATTTATTGCCAGTTGCCAAATCGTCTTCAGATACGTTGGCAGCATAAATGATCGGTTTGCCTGTGAGCAAACCCAAACCTTTAATCGATTCAGCTTCTTCTTCAGTTAAGCTGGCTTGACGAGCTGGTTTACCCTCATTTAATACGACGCTTAATTTTTCTAATGCCGATAATTCAATCTGGGCTTCTTTGCTAGTACGAGCCATTTTGCGCGTGCGATCGATCTTGCGTTCGATTTGTGCCAAATCGGATAAACCCAATTCCAAATTGATGATTTCAATATCTCGCGCTGGGTCAACAGAACCGGCGACGTGGATAATATCATCATTTTCAAAACAGCGTACCACTTGGACGATCGCATCCACTTCCCGTATATGGGACAAAAATTGATTGCCCAGTCCTTCCCCCTGGCTAGCGCCTTTCACCAAACCGGCGATATCGACAAACTCGACGCGAGCGGGTACAATTTGTGCGGAATCCGACATTTGACGCAGAACGTTTAACCGCTCATCCGGCACCGCCACAACACCGACATTGGGTTCGATCGTACAAAATGGAAAGTTAGCGGCGTGGGCTTTGGCGTTAGCAACCAAGGCATTGAATAGGGTGGATTTACCAACGTTAGGAAGTCCAACAATTCCGGCAGATCGGAAGAGCGT
>NZ_JACJUP010001225.1:0-1980 GCF_014748295.1 Planktothrix sp. FACHB-1355
GCTGAAATTAATTCACTAGGCTGTTCTATTAAAAAATCAGGGTTTTGTTTTGCTAGTATTTGTTTGCCATTAAATCCCCAAGTGACTGCAATAACTTTTATATGACTCTTTTTTGCAGCCTCTATATCTCTGGTTTCATCGCCAATATAGATTATTTGTTCTGGTTTTAGTTTGTTTTGCTTAATAAATTTATTTATTATTTTGCTCTTACCAAATATATTTTTTGCCGAATAAATAAAATCAAATAAATCGGGCATACCATTTTTATCCAAAAAAATTAGGACATTTTCTTTATCGTTAGAAGTAATAATACCGATTGTGTTACCTTGTTGCTTTAACTCAAACAAAGCTTCCTTTATACCTGGGATCGGCGTTAAATAATGAATTTTACTATTTAATTCAATTTTTAACCTCTTTAAAATAAAAGGCAACTTAAAAAGGGAAACACCTGACTGCTTAATAACATCTCTAGATGTTAAATTTCTGTATTTAACAATATCCTCTGGTGTAGCTTTTTGATAACCAAATTCAGGTGCTAATAAATTACTAATATTAACTATTGTCTCAAAAGTATCGGCAACAGTGCCGTCAAAATCAAAAATAATAACTTTTACGCTCATGGTTTTAGTAAAGAAATAGAAGTACGATAAGTTAAGAATTATAAGTTATAAATTCAAAGTTTATAACTTATAAGCTTTGAATGTTAGAGCGGGCATTCCGTCGCAACATTTCTGGTTTAATTCGCCGCAGCGCTGATGCGGGGAAACGGCTCTGCCAATCTTCATAGGAAATTTCAGCTAACTGCATGAGTTTGGGAGCCACATTACCAGGATAAGGCTGAAACTCATCAATGTCAGTTTCTTTAGCAAAACGCTGGTTCCAGGGACAAACATCTTGGCAAATATCGCAACCGGCAACCCACCCGTCTAAATGGGAGGCGATCGCATCCGGCAATTCTTGAGCGCGATTTTCAATTGTGTGATAAGCGATGCAACGGTTAGCATCGATCGCAAAAGGTTGGGAAATTGCACCTGTCGGACAAGCTTCCATACAACGAGTACAAGTGCCGCAGTGTTCGGTATGAGGGCGATCGGGCGCTAAATTCAAATTAGTGAGTACTTCGCCCAAAAATACCCAAGATCCGTACTCTCGCGTAATCACGTTACTATTTTTGGCAATCCAGCCAATTCCAGCACGTTGAGCCCAGACTTTATCCTGAATTGGACCAGTATCGGCGTAATAACGAGCTTGAATTCCTTCTCCTTGTGCTTGCAACCAGTTTACCAGTGCTTTCAGCTTTTTATGTAAAACCTTGTGGTAATCCCGTCCCCATCCGTAACGTGATATTTTGGCGTATTCCTTGCCTTCCGGACGCTGATGAGGTGTATAGTAGTTGAGAGCAACGGAAATAATAGATTGCACCTCTGGCATTACCAGACGGACATTTTGACGTTTGGGGTTCTCCATCCATACCATATCAGCGTGATAATCCAAGGCCAACCATGCTTGTAATTGCTGCGCTTCTGAGTCGGCTTGCGGTTCGACAGCCGCAATTCCAGCCTTGTGAAACCCCAGATCTAAAGCTTTTTGCTTTACCTGAGCGGTGAAAGCGGAAACTTCCCACGTTGATTGTTTTTTGGAATTCATAGATCGAAAAAGGCGAATTTTCCAGTGATATAAATCACATTTTAGCCAAACTTAAAACTATAATTGCAAACTTATCGGATTTACAAATTTGACTTGCAAATTATGAAAATATCTTGCACTATGTAAAAAGAGAGAGAGATTCATTAACTCCTCAACAATCTCTCTTCCAAGAAAGAAAAGTGAGAGAGTTTAGCTCAGTTCCCAGCTTACAATAACGCAAAAACTGGGTATCAGTTTTCACTACCTTCCAGGGTAAGGAGTTTCTATGACCTTTATGGCAGACTTCGCTTCAATCTGCTTCTCTAAAACTTTCATTTCCTATCGCCTAGCCGA
>NZ_JACJUP010001226.1:0-1977 GCF_014748295.1 Planktothrix sp. FACHB-1355
AGTATTATCTCATATAAAGCTTACTCAATACCTAAGATAAGCGGGTTTTTGAATTTCTTGTCAAAAAGATTTACTAGCAATTTTTCCTTCCATTGCTGTAATTGAACTATATCTGATTAGAGATGCTTGTGTAGGATAATCTTGTTTTAAAACTTTAAGGATGACAGGTCGATCGTCCTGTTTTCGGATAGCGCGATAAACGAGCGAATTGGCACTTTCATATATTTGTGTTAAAATATTTTATCCGCTGAAAGTAAGCATACTTAGTCGTTCTCAGAGCGTAGCAAATCGGGCTGGGGAGAAATATTAACTTCTTGATTGAGAATGCCCTGAATATAATAAAAATCTTAAATATTAAATAAATCTAAATATTAAAGTATACAAATCTTCAGATAGGGAGCTTGTAGCTTCCTCTGACAGTATCGGGAATAAGTTTTGACGGTGTTGCGCGGTTTATTGCGGTAACATTATCAAAAACTGCAACTACCGCAAGCACTACCGCAATCCAAACCAGAGCCGCAATCAACAGCACTACAATCAATCCCAGAGGTGCAAAAGCTGCAATCGGGCAGATCGCAGCTAGGTAGATCGCAAGGAACAAGCCCGTCGCAGTTTATCCCTTCAGCCCCACATTCAACGCAACTCCAGCCAGCGTCTGTCAGGCAACGATCTTGTTTGTGGGTATTATTTTCTTTGGTCTGTTCCCGTTTGGCTTCATCCTCTGATTCAGAGTTTTCTATTCTGGCGCTCAGAATCCGATTAGCTTCTTTACAAGCCTGAAATCTTTGCCGGGATGCTTCGATCGCAGCCAATAAACCCTTGTAGGCGATCGTCCGTTTCACGTACTGAGAGCAAGACTCGCCGCCATAGAGCAATCGGTGAGCGCAGGAGAAACCTTTGCGAGGAGAAATGTGTTTCTGATAGCCTGCGATCGAAGCGCAAGCGATCTGTCGGATTCCGGAATCGAGCCAATCAGCGTTCATTTGTGCAATTGGGTGCATCTAACCTAAGATACAAATCGCTCAACCGAAATTCAGATCCTTATAGAGATATTAAGGTGTGTTGCATTTTATTCACATCCATAAGAGTAACGTAGGGGTTTTCAAAACTCCGTGATACCATCTCAGCTTGTAGGTTGATGAGATTGGGAGAAAACCTTTGACGATACGGGTTGCTGTTGTTGGTTCAGGCCCAGCGGGCTCCTCAGCCGCTGAAACGCTCGCCAAAGCTGGAATTGAGACGTATCTGTTCGAGCGCAAGCTAGACAATGCCAAGCCGTGTGGCGGTGCGATACCCCTGTGTATGGTGGGCGAGTTTGACCTGCCTCCACACATCATCGATCGGCAGGTGAGAAAAATGAAAATGATCTCACCTTCAAACGTTGAAGTCGATATCAACATAAACAAACAAGAAGAATATATTGGTATGTGCCGCCGCGAGGTGCTGGATGGCTTCTTGCGCGATCGCGCTGCTTCGTTAGGTGCCAATCTGATTAACGGCACAGTTTATAAACTGGATATTCCCACAAACAACACTGACCCTTATACCATCCACTATGCCGATCACTCGGATGGCAGTGCCGAGGGGACAATGAAAACCCTGAAAGCTGATGTAGTGATTGGGGCAGATGGAGCGAATTCCCGGATTGCCAAAGCCATCGATGCTGGCGATTATAATTATGCGATCGCCTTTCAAGAACGCATTCGCCTCCCCGAAGACAAAATGGCTTACTACGAAGACCTAGCCGAAATGTACGTTGGCAACGATGTTTCCACCGACTTCTACGCTTGGGTTTTCCCCAAATACGACCACGTTGCTGTTGGTACCGGCACCATGAAGGTGAACAAAGCCGACATCAAAAATCTGCAAGCAGGTATCCGCAAACGTGCTGCCAAGAAACTGGCAGGTGGTGAGATTATTAAAGTAGAAGCTCACCCAATTCCAGAACATCCCCGTCCTCGCCGCGTCGTCGGTAGA
>NZ_JACJUP010001227.1:0-2016 GCF_014748295.1 Planktothrix sp. FACHB-1355
ATTTGGGACTGGAACGTTAAAACAAATGAAGTTTTCTTTTCTGGTCGGTGGAAGTCAATGCTCGGTTATGAAGATTCGGAAATAGCAAACCATTTAGATGAATGGGCAAAACGAGTTCATTTAGACGATATTCACTCAGCGACAGCAGCAATTAAAGACCATTTTGCCAAAAAAACACCCTTTTATATTTCCGAACATCGCGTTTTGTGCAAAGACGGAACGTACAAATGGATTTTGGATCGCGGTCAAGCACTTTGGGATGAAGAGGGAAACCCTATCCGAATGACAGGTTCTCATACTGATATTACAGAGCGCAAACGCTCAGAAGAGGAACTGCGCTGGAAAGCAGCTTTGCTGCGATCGATGACTGCGGCTTCACCGTTGGCGTTTTACGTTGTCGATAATTGCAACGATGCTATTCTTTATTTCAATCATCGCTTTTGCCAAATTTGGGGGATCGAACACCTAGAAGAACAAATGCAGCGAGGCGAACTTAAAAGCAACGATATTATTGCCCATTGCCTGCCTGCGGTGCTGGATGTGCAGCCATTTACGGAGTTCTGCAAACCACTTCAGAGCGAGGAAAACCGAGCTGTTGTTGAAGATGAAATTGCTTTTATTGATGGGCGAATCATCCGTCGCTTTTCCGCCCAAATTCGCGACGAGTCGGATCGCTACTTCGGTCGTCTCTATATTTTTGAAGATGTCACTCAACGCAAGCAGATCGAAGAAGCACTCTACCAAGCTAACGAACAACTGAAAGCTTCCGTAGATCGACTCGAACAACGCAATCAAGAGATTGTTCAACTAGGCGAACTGAGCGACGTTTTGCAAGCGTGCTTGACAGTAGAAGAAGCTTACAGTGCGATCGCGAAATTGGTGGAACCCCTCTTCCCTAATATGACTGGTGGCATCTTTATCACCAGTCCTTCGAGAAAACTCGTCGAGATGGTTGCTAGCTGGGGCACATCGCTTGTCAGCCAACAGATGTTCTTACCCAATGAATGCTGGGCTTTGCGGCGCGGTAGAGAACATTTGGTTGCAGACGCTCACAGCGGTTTGCTGTGCAAACATATTCACTCCCACCCAGCTGAATCCCTGTGTGTCCCTATGATGGCGCAGGGAGAAGCGATCGGTATGCTGCATTTGAGTACGCAAGAGGAAGGACAGCTCACACAAGCCAAACAGATATTAGCGCGTACAGTATCGGAACATATCGCGATGGCATTGGCGAATTTAAAATTGCGCGAAACTCTACAACACCAGAGTATTCGCGACGCCCTGACGGGTCTTTTCAATCGGCGTTACCTGGAAGAATCTCTAGAGAGAGAAATACATCGATCTAAACGCAAGCAGCAATCTCTAGGAATTATAATGCTCGACGTTGACCACTTTAAGCAATTTAACGACACATTCGGTCATGATGCCGGCGATGCGGTGCTGCGGGAATTGGGTTTATTGTTGCAAAAACACATTCGCGCTTCCGATATTGCCTGTCGTTACGGGGGCGAAGAGTTAACTGTGATTTTGCCGGAAACTTCTTTAGAAGATACCAAAAAGCGAGCCGAACAACTGCGGCTAGCAGTTAAGCACCTTTCCGTGCAACATCACGGTCAGTTGTTGGGTGCGATTACATTCTCGCTGGGGGTAGCAGTTTTTCCAGATTGCGGTAACACCGGAGAGGAAATTATTCAGGCGGCAGATGCCGCTTTGTATCGCGCCAAAAAACAGGGGCGCGATCGCGTGGTAACAGCCGTCTAACCTAATGCCCCCCCTGGGGATGCTAACCTAGTAAAACAGCAGTGACGCTTTCCGGGGACTCAAAGCCTAAAGACAAAGGAATGCCCCAGCTTGCCACTCTGCTTTTGACATCACTCCCCAGGAGGAATGAACGTGGTTGCCACCCCAGAAAAAATAAGTAGTCGGACAAAAGTAATCGACACTGTATGAACTTTTGTTAAGGCACTTGCAGGAGTGCCTTCGCACAGCGTGCCGTAGGCATATCGTGCATCGGCA
>NZ_JACJUP010001228.1:0-2015 GCF_014748295.1 Planktothrix sp. FACHB-1355
CAATACTGTAAAATGACAAAATACCCCAAACATAAATACCGCCAGCATAGAAAAAATCAACGAACCATCTCCCGTATGCCAATACTCAAAAGCTTCTTGATTGGATAATGCTGCTAGTATAGCCATAAGAGCGACCCGCATCCCGTTGACAACAAATGCTAAAATAACAGATGCGATCGGCACTAATATTCTGTGCCACAAGTGATGACCAAACATCACCAAACAAATAAAAGACAATCCCAATAGTTGCAAAATTATACCAAAGCCATCACAACCAGCACCTACCTTTATCCCTCCCGTTGGTAGCGTCACCATAACTCCCGAATTCGATACTTGAAATCCTAAAATCCACAGCACAAAACTAGCAAACTTAGCTGTTAACAAAGACAGGTCGATAAAGATGGATAGCACTCCCGGCGGTACAGCCATAAAAGCAACCAGCAAAATTTCCTGCCAATATTGCTTCAATCCCTTCACTCCAGAAGCAAGCAGACTTAAACCTAAAATTGAGATGAAAGGAGAAACGCGCAAAAAAAGGTCATAACCATACAGGTGCGTACTCTTAAAAAGCACAAAACCAATCAGCAATGCACCAAAAATGGTAGAAAAAACTTCGCTTTCTAAATTCAAAGAATCGCGTTTTCTCCAAATTAACGCAGATACCGCCACCCAAAACAATAAACTGATGCCCAGCAAGTCAGCATTTTCGCTTCTCCAACTCAAATGAAGATGAAGAGTAATTAAACTTGCTGCTATAGCTAACAGCCAGTATTTGGGATCTTTGACAAGTTTCAGGTTATTCATCGTTACCCCACAATACCTACTGCATTTGCCAAAGTACTTGCCGCAATACATCTGGCGGGACTCGATCGGTCACAGTTGCAGCACCAATTTGTGTAGGTAAAACAAATCGCACCTTACCCGACTCGACTTTTTTATCAGTTTGTAGGGAATTTATAATCTCCTCAACATCCAAACCAGTAGGTAACTTTGTCGGTAATCCAGCTTTTTTAATTAACTCATTTTGACGTTCTGCTGCTGCTTTATTCCAAGAGCGAATATCAACAGCAATCTGACCTGCTGCTACCATCCCAATAGCCACCGCTTCACCGTGATTGACCGACTTGTAACCCGTTAAGCTTTCTACCGCATGACCGATCGTATGTCCGTAATTCAGTAGCGCCCGCAAACCCGATTCTTTTTCATCTTTCCCTACCACAATTGCCTTCGCTTGGCAAGAGTGTTTGAGGATAATTTGCAAAATTTCCTCATCTAAGTAGCGCAGTTGATCCAGGCGCGAAGATTGCTCTAACTTAGCGAACAAATCGGCATCCCAAATCACGCCGTATTTAATCACTTCCGCGATACCAGCGCGAAACTCCCTTGGCGGGAGAGTTTTCAGCACATCCGGGTCAATTAAAACCAAACGCGGCTGATGGAATGCGCCAATCAGATTTTTGCCTTTGGGATGGTTAACTCCAGTTTTACCGCCAATCGCCGCATCAACCATCGCCAGCAAGCTGGTGGGGACTTGCACGAAGTTAATCCCGCGCAACCAAGAAGCAGCCGCAAAACCTGTCATATCGCCAATCACGCCGCCCCCCAAAGCTACCATTGTGGAGGAGCGTTCCAGGCGATTTTCCAAAGCGAGGTTATAAATTTTTTGGAGAGAAGTCAGAGTTTTGTACTGTTCTCCCGCCGGCAGAATGCAACTGGCGACCTCAAACCCAGCAGCAGTGAGAGATCCGATCGCTCTTTCCCCATAGCGCTTGAAAATAGCCGGATTGGAGACAACCAAAACTTTTTTGCCCAGATTCAGCGGTTTGCTTTCTTCGCCACTCATCCAAGCACCGAGTTTGTCTAAGCTACCAGAGGCGATCGCAATTTCGTAAGAATTCTGCGGTAAATTAACATGAATAACGGATTGCATTGTCTAAACCATCACTGAATCGAGGAACAAAAATGTCTGGAGTCGTAGCTTACGTTCTATACTTGGGTGCTGCCTACGCAGTGGC
>NZ_JACJUP010001229.1:0-2008 GCF_014748295.1 Planktothrix sp. FACHB-1355
ATTATAAGATGCCAACATTTCACTGATTGTAGAAAACTGAGTATGAGAGTTATCTTTCTGTCGAAAAGTGACTTCTATGAAAATATATAAAATTTTCTCAGATTGTAAAGTGGCTTTTGCACCTCTTAAAACTTGACACTCATAGCCTTCCGTATCTATTTTCAACAGATCGATCCGATCAATTTTATGCTCGTTTTCTTCCATAAACTGATCTAATGTAATTAGATTCACTGTTTCTAGAGATTGCTCGGTTTGATTATTAACCTTACTAGCACTGTAAATAGAGTTAGAACCTGATGTTCCTTTAACTAACATTTTTTCCTGTTTTGTTTCTTCACCCAATGCTAAATTGAAGCAAAAAACCTTAGAATCAACGCCAACATTCGCTTTGAAAGCTTCAAAGCTTTTACTAACTGGTTCAAAAGCAAAAATTTTGGCTTCAGGAAATTTCCGACGATAATCAAGAGTCGTTTGTCCTTTATTAGCTCCGACATCAAAAATTGTCTTGATGGTCAAATCAGGTGATAATCTAGTAATATCTTCTTTTAGATCGCATCCAAAAGGTATTCTCTTGGTACGGTAAAGGGTGTAGCCATAAGTTTTTAAAAAATTTTTTAAATTTTTTTTGATCATACAATTCTCCATAGTTTCTTTTAATAGCCATTGAAAAATGCGACTGTGATTATCTGAATCGAAGATTCTCGCCTTTTCTCATCATATTTAAGAACCGCATATTTAGGAACCGCTTTGGAAGTTTTGCGCGAAATATTGGGAATTCACTATTTTTTGTCGAAGATCGACGGAATATGATTTCATTAGCTTTGGCTCCCAGAATTAGATTTTATTGTACCTCCTAACAGCGGTTCCCGCTGTAGCTTTCAAATGTTGCTATCAACTCTGATTTAGCAAGTTGTTGAGTAAGGGGTATGAGATGAAAGTAAAAAAATGAGCTAAGTAACAAACATAAACAACATAACATACCTTTTTAGCTAGATGTCAATAGAACAGCATCTGTCCTAAGTAAATAATTTGTAACTTTTTTGTAAAGAAAGATGAATAACAGTGCGATCGCTTAACGTAAGTAGTCGGGTAAAAGTAATCGACTCTGTATTAACTTTTGTTAAGGCACTTGCCGGAGTGCGATCGCGCAGCGTGCCGATCGGCATATCGCTCACCCAAGTAGTACAAATGTATTGAAATAATTGACAGCAACTGGGAATTTTTGGCTCTTCCGTACTTAGTGTGCCAAATCATTTGTTTTTTAGTACCCTAAACCCAAGCTCGCTGCGATTTCAAGGCGATCGCACTTGTACTGTAATGCGATAGGGTAAACTTTGGATGTAAATAATCTCAAAGCTTTACGGGGCAAAGCCTTGAGGATAAATTTAAGTTAAATTAGCACACTAAGTACGGAAGAGCCTAAATTTCAAGATTGGATACAGGAAAGATTTAAAATAACATCTTCGCACGGATGGGATAGTATCATTCTTTTTTATTCTGCCGATGAAAGAGATGCGTTGGATAACTTCTTCAACCTATTTAAAAAATTTCAGAATGGGGAAAGTCCTTTACCGAGTTAAGTTTGCAGGGAAAATTCTTCTGGGTCAATTCCCCCATTTACCCATGTGATTGCTTCGCGTGCAGATTCAACATTTGGCGGTACTCGCAAGGCGTGGATGAACCCTGTACTGGGACAAGTCATTTTTAATAAATAAATCGGTTCGATATCGACATTGCTATCTATTTTTAGTAAAGTGTATTCCTGCCAAGAATCTAGTTCGATCGCTTGTAATTCTTGGCAAATGCGACTGTAACCGATTCCCTGAATCAATACTCGTCGCAATTCGGCGTTTTTTTCTTCTAAAAGCCATTTTGCTTGCCACTGATTTGGATGCAATTTTCCATATTTTTCTGGTAAGGTTACACCATGATAGGCATAAAAGCTGAAACCATCAGCATATTGAATCGCGGCTGAACCTTCAGCGTGGAGGCGATTTTGATTATCGAA
>NZ_JACJUP010000123.1:0-9756 GCF_014748295.1 Planktothrix sp. FACHB-1355
CAGCCCAAAGTCGCTTCAATTTGCTATTTCAAAATTTTATTCAAGTATTCGCAACGAAAGAGCATCCCCTCGTCATTTTTTTGGATGACTTACAATGGGCAGATTCAGCATCTTTAAAATTGATGCAATTGCTGATGAGCGATAAAAATACCCAAAATCTTTTGCTAATTGGTGCTTATCGGGATAACGAAGTTTCCGACGCCCATCCCTTCATGCTCACATTGGACGAAATCCGCAAAGAATCAGCGATAATTAATCAAATTATATTAGCACCGCTAAACCAAACTTCCCTAAATCGCTTGATTGCCGATACCCTTAGCTGTCCGCCATTACGAGCAATGCCCTTAACAGAACTGGTTTTTCAAAAAACCAAAGGGAATCCTTTCTTTAGCAATCAATTTCTGAAATCCTTATATGAAGAAGGCTTAATATTTTTTGACTTTAATAGCGGCTATTGGCAGTGCGATATCGCAGGAGTACGGGCGCTATCCCTCAGCGATGATATAGTCGAGTTTATGGCAACTCAGTTGCAAAAGTTTCCAGACAATACTCGTGAAGTTTTGAAATTGGGAGCTTGTATCGGCAACCAATTTGACTTGGCAACTCTGGCAATAGTACACGAGAAATCTCAAGGCGAAACAGCGGCTGATTTGTGGAAAGCCTTGCAAGAAGGACTTGTTATTCCTGTTGGGGAAGTTTACAAGCTATTTCAGGAATCTGAACCTACGAGTGCAGACGATCGCCATTCGTCTGTACGTTATAAATTTTTGCACGATCGGGTACAGCAAGCTGGATATTTTCTGATCCCTGAATCCCAAAAACAATCAACTCACCTGAAAATAGGGCAGCTGTTATTAAGCAATACTCCTTCCGAAGAAAGGGAAGAAATTATTTTTGATATTGTCAACCAATTAAATATTGGCAAAGAGTTAATTACCAAACAAACTGAACGGCTCGAACTTGCACAGTTAAACCTAATTGCCGGACGTAAGGCTATGACGTCTACTGCTTATGCAGCTGCTATTAGGTATTTAACTGTTGGCATAGAATTGTTACCAGATTCTAGTTGGCAAAATCAGTATGACTTAACTTTGGGACTGTACGAATCTGTCACAGAGGCGTCCTACTTAAACGGTGACTTTGAGCAGATGGAAAAATTCGCAGCAGTTGTCCTGCAACACGCAAAAACTGTTCTCGACAAAGTGAAAGTTTATGAAGCCAAAATTTATACCTACACTCAAATTAACCAACACGAGGCGCTTAAAGTTGGTCTAGAAGTGCTGAAGCTATTGGGGGTAGATTTACCGAATTCGCCTACGCAGTCGGATATTCAGCGGGGATTAGAAGAAACAAATGCTTATTTGAAAGGTAAGAACATACCTGACTTGATTAATCTGCCTTTGATGCAAGATGCCAGCAAACAAGCAGCTCTGAGAATTATATCGAGTTTAGCACCTGCTGCCTACAATCTTATCCCGCCCCTGTTTATGCTGATGGGTCTTGAACAGGTGAAGTTGTCTATCAAATATGGGAACGCAAACTTATCAACTTCTAGTTATGCTGATTACGCGGGAATTTTATGCGGGCTGTTCCAAGATATTGAAAACGGTTATCAATTTGGAGAACTAGCTTTCAAGTTATTGGAACGTTTAAATGCTAAAGAATTGAAGAGTAAGATATTCTTCAAAGTGCCGATGTTTACTTGGCATCGCAAACATAAAGCCAGGGAAACTTTATCGCTGCTGCAAGAGTCCTACAAAAGCGGACTGGAAACAGGAGATATGCAACACGTAGGGTATTCGGCATTTTTTAAATGTCAGTACTCTTTTTTCTGCGGTTTGGAACTAACAGAGCTTGAACGAGAAATAAAAACCTTCAGTAATGCCCTAGCTCAGTTGAAGCAAGAAAAACCGTTGAATTATAATGAAATATTTCGACAAGTAGTATTGAACTTAAAAGGACAATCGGAAAATTCGTGCGTTTTAATGGGGGAAGCTTATAATGAGGAACAATCTTTAGCAGATTTTCACGCGACAAATAATCGCATCGGACTTCATAATATATATTTAAGCAAACAGATTCTCTATTATCTGTTCGGACAGCCATATCAAGCTGTTGAAAATGCTGCTTTGGCAGAAGAATATTTAGACAGTATGACAGGAATGCTGAGCGTTCCGGCATTTTATTTATATGATTCTTTAGCTCGTTTAGAGACATTTAATAAAACGAAAAAGAATAGGGGCGAGCTATTCAAAAAAGTCAAAGCGAATCAAGATAATATGCAGAAATGGACGTACTATGCGCCGATGAATTATCTGCATAAATATTATTTGGTGGAGGCAGAGCAGCATCGAGTGCTTGGTAATTTTACGCAAGCAACTTATTACTACGATCGTGCGATCGCCCTCGCGAAAGAAAATGAATTTATCCACGAAGAAGCCCTAGCTTACGAACTTTATGCCAAAATGTATCTGGCGTGGGGCAAAGAAAAAATCGCCAAATTATATCTAACTGATGCCTACTACACTTACGAGCGTTGGGGAGCTACAGCAAAACTTGCAGATTTACAAAAACGCTATCCAGAATTGCTCTCGGAGTTTCTGCCAGAAACAACTAGCTTTGACAGACAAGAGACAATTCTTGAGATGAAGAAAGCAACCGTCACTTCTACCAGTGGCGGTATGTCCCAGTTTCTGGATTTGGGAACTGTAATCAAAGCTTCTCAAGCTATCTCTGGAGAAATCGATTTGGGTAAATTGCTCTCCAAGCTGATGGAAGTAGCGATTGAAAATGCGGGAGCATCGAAAGGCGCTCTTATGTTGATTTCGGGAGAAAATTTAGTTCTTGAAGCTGTAACGGGGTGTCCGAATTTAGAAAATCATCGCTCACAGAATGAAAATAGTCATAAGACAAACCTTGCCGTCAAAGTCCTGCCCTCAGTGCCTGTCAGCGAAAGCGAAGAGATACCTCTGTCAGTAATTAATTATGTTTTTCGTACCGAAGAAGTGTTAGTACTGGCAAATGCGACAACAGATTCAACCTTCGCAGCCGATCGCTATATAATCAAGCACCAACCGAAATCATTATTGTGTGTTCCCATTGTCAATCAAGGCAAAGCGATCGGCATTCTTTACTTAGAAAACAATCTCACTACAGGTGCTTTTACCCCCGATCGCTTGGAAGTTCTCAAAATTTTATCGTCCCAAGCAGCTATTTCTCTAGAAAATGCCCGCCTCTATCAAACACTGATCTCCAAAAATGAAGAACTGCGGATCGCAGAAGAAAATTACCGCAGTATCTTTGAAAACGCCCTAGAAGGGATTTTCCAAGCTACTCCTTCCGGTCGTTACATCAGTGTTAATCCGGCGATGGCACGTACCTATGGTTACGATTCTGCGGATGAGATGATCGCTTCCGTCGGCAACATTGGTAGCGAAATTTATGTTGACTCTAGCAGCTTGGATGACTTCTATCAACAGATGCAGTCAGAAGGGAAAGTGAAAAACTTTGAGTATCGAGCTTATCGCAAAGATGGCAGTATCATTTGGGTACAGGAAGATGCCCGTGCAGTTCGCGACGGAGATGGCAATGTGCTTTATTTTGAAGGGATTATTCAAGATGTCACCGAACGCAGGCGCAAAGAAGAAGAACTCAAACGCCAGTTGCAAGAACTCCGCATTGAAATTGACCAGCAAAAGCGCCAACAGGAAGTTGCTGCCATTACTCAAAGCGATTATTTCCAAGAAATCCAGGCAGAAGCAGGGGATCTGGAGTTAGATGATTTTTGGAACTAGCGATCGCATTCCCTGTAAGGTTTGGGTTTTCTGCTCTGCTAACTCTTTCAAATAATTGTCTGCCTGAGCCATATTAGTAATAGGTTGGGTTAGATCTGCCAAATGTCCAAAAACTCACATCTTGCAGAATTTTCCACAAAACCTGAGCAACCGGGTTTCTGATGGAATAAGTTTGAATGAGGAAGATCGGGGAGAAGCGCCTTGTGAGAGATTGTGAAAAAACAAAAGAACAACTGATTGATGAGTTGGCACTTCTGCGCCAAGAGATTGACGATCTCAAAGCCAATGTAGCCGATCGTACATCGCAAGCGGTGGCACTGTCCGATCGCATTGTGGAATTAGAATCCCAATTGCCACAGACAGATATCCGCAAAATCCGCATCTGCGGACTCGATATAGAATGGCATCCCCAGGAGCAATGTCTGCTGGGAAACTTACCCGTAGCGATGATGTGGATCGATACCACTTTAGCTAGCTTGATGGCTGGCGTGCAGGCAATGGTAGGGACAGAGCGTTTTGCGCTCATCCTGCAAAGGGAGGGACGTAAAAGCGTAGAAACTGATTGGCAGGTGATTTCCCAATTTCCCAACTTTGCGGAAGGTTTCCAAGAACTGAGTAAAGTAGCTTTCGTCGCAGGTTGGGGAAATTGGCAGCTGGTATCGCTAGATTGGGAAAAGCAAGAATGTAGCTTCCGAGTGAAAAAATCTTGGGAAGCGAGGTATCAAAAAGCTCTTGGTGTCTGCTGGGGTAGCGCTATGTTAGCCGGCAAACTGGCAGGATACTGCACCAAACTGTTCGGGAGAAACTGCTGGACTGAGCAAACTGCCTTTATCGCCAGAGGAGATGAATTCGATGAATTCCTCGTGCTACCCTCTCATCGTTGCATAGAAGAAGAAATTGATAAATTATTAGCCAGTGATGAGGCAAGTAGCGCCGATATGGCTGTAGCATTGGCAAAGCTACGCCGGGAAATACGCGATCGCGAACGAATCGAACAGGAATTGCGAGAAAGCGAGCAGCGATTCCGCGCCACGTTTGAGCAAGCAGCAGTCGGTATAGCTCATATTGGATTAGACGGTCGGTGGTTAAGAGTTAATCAAAAACTTTGCGACATCGTAGGTTACACCCGCGAAGAGTTGCTGAGTAGCACTTTTCAGGAAATTAGCCATCCCGACGACGTAAATCTTCACATGGAATATTTGCGTCAGTTATTGTTAGGTGAAATTCAGAACTATTCCATCGAAAAGCGTTACCTTCGCAAAGATCGAGCGTCTGTTTGGATTAATTTGACGGTTTCCCTGCGACGTTCTTCTAACGGCACAGCCAAGTATGCGATCGCAGTAGTTGAAGATATCAGCGATCGCAAGCAAGTACAAGCCGAACTAAACCGCATTTTTCATCTTTCTTTTGATATGCTTGCCGTCGCCAGTGTGGACGGCTATTTTAAACGGCTCAATCCCGCTTGGGAAAACACCTTCGGCCATACTCTCTCCCATTTCCTCAATCTACCGTTTTTCGATTTTGTTCATCCTGAAGACCAAGCTGCTACAGTTGCGGAAGTAGAAAAGCTCAACAGCGGTGTTACTACTCCCTACTTCGAGAATCGCTTTCGCTGCAAAGATGGATCTTACAAATGGCTGGCATGGAGTTGCGTTCCCGTCGTGGCAGAAGGGCTAATATATTGTGTCGCCCGCGACATTACCGAACGCAAACAAGCTGAGGAAGCTTTGCGAAATTCGGAAGCGCGAGAGCGAGAAAGAGCTTGCCAACTTCAACAAGCTTTAGAAGAACTCAAACAAGCTCAATCCCTACTGATTCAGAGTGAAAAAATGTCTTCTTTGGGTCAGTTGCTGGCTGGTGTTGCCCACGAAATTAACAACCCAGTTAACTTTATTTACGGCAATCTCTGCCATGCCAGCGAATATGCCCAAGACCTCTTGGGTTTAGTGGAACTTTATCAAGAGCATTACACCAATCCCATACCTGAAATCCAAGCAGAAGCGGAATCGATCGACTTAGAATTCTTGATGGAAGATTTACCGAAACTATTGTCTTCTATGAAAGTAGGAGCCGATCGCATTCGCGAAATTGTGATGTCGCTGCGAAATTTCTCGCGGCTTGATGAAAGCCAAATGAAGGAAGTCGATATTCACGAAGGTATCGATAGTACTTTAATGATTTTGCACAATCGTATCAAAGCAAGATCCGATCATCCGGGCGTCCAGATAATTAAAGAATATGGGAAATTGCCTAAAATTAATTGCTACCCCGGTCAACTCAATCAAGTATTTATGAATATTATTACGAATGCTATTGACGCGCTGGAAGAGGGTAGTAAGGAAAAATCTCACCCATTACCCAGTATTTGCATTCGCACCGAAGTGTGGGACAGCAACTGCGTAGCGATCCGCATCATCGATAACGGCCCAGGTATGAGCGAGTCAGTGCGATCGCAACTATTCGATCCATTCTTTACTACCAAACCTGTTGGTGTAGGTACTGGCTTGGGTTTGTCGATTAGCTACCAAATCGTAGTGGAAAAACACCGAGGACAGTTGCGCTGTTTGAGCGAACAAGGTAAAGGGACAGAGTTTATCATTGAGATTCCTATTCGACAGGAAAGTTAAAAAAAGATAAGGATTATTGACAAATTACAAATAGCTAATCACTAATGACTAATAGCTAATAACTAATTACAGATGGCAAAAATGAGTTATCTCGAAACTGCCGCAGAATTTTACTCGGAAGTAGCACAGACACCGCAAGTAGGTCTGTGTTGCGTGCAAAGCAGTCCCCTACAACTGCCAGGACTGAAAGTTCCCTGTCAGATGCGCGAAATGAACTATGGTTGCGGCACCACCGTACATCCCACCGAACTGGCAGGCGAACCAACTGTGCTTTACGTAGGCGTAGGTGGGGGCTTAGAAGCGTTGCAATTTGCTTACTTTTCCCGCCGTCCCGCAGGCGTAATTGCTGTCGATCCGGTCGCCGCCATGCGCGAAGCAGCTAACCGCAATTTAGCGATCGCAGCCTTAAAAAATGACTGGTTTGAGCCCAGTTATGTGGAAATTCGGGAAGGCGATGCTTTTGCCCTGCCGGTGCCAGACGCTTCTGTGGATGTAGTCGCTCAAAATTGTCTGTTTAATATCTTTGCACCAAGCGACTTAGCCAAAGCCCTGCAAGAAGCCTACCGAGTTCTCAAACCGGGGGGACGCCTGCTGATGAGCGACCCCATTGCTACTCGTCCGATTCCGGCACACCTGCAACAAGACGATCGCTTGCGGGCTATGTGCCTATCTGGCGCTTTAACCTACGAGCAGTATATCCAGCAACTCGTCAGTGCTGGTTTCGGTCAAGTCGAAATCCGCGCCCGTCGTCCTTACCGACTTCTGGACTGTCAAAACTACAATTTGGAAGCACCGTTGCTATTGGAAAGTCTTGATTCTGTTTCCTTCAAAGTGATAATTCCAGAAGATGGCCCTTGTATTTTCACCGGCAAAACGGCAATTTACATGGGTGCGGAAGAGTTTTTTGATGATTCCGCCGGACATATCCTCCAGCGTGGCGTCCCAGCAGCTGTGTGCGATAAAACTGCCGCTAAGTTTGCCTCAATGAAGTCAAATGACATTTTAATCACCGATTCCACCTGGCACTACACTGGTGGCGGTTGCTGCTGAACTCCATGATTCATCAGGTAGGATAGCTGAAGAGACGTTTCAAGAAAACTTGATGCTAAACCTACCTGCGATCGCACCGGATACTATCGTTGCTGGCTTTCATGCCCTATCTGACCCCCTGCGGCTTCAGATCCTAGATCTGCTGCGTTCTCAAGAGCTGTGCGTCTGCGAACTCTGCGATCGATTGAACGTCACTCAATCTAAACTCTCGTTTCACCTGAAAACCCTTAAAGAAGCGGGCTTGGTGTTCGCCCGTCAGGAAGGACGCTGGATTTACTACAGCCTCAATCTATCTCAGTTTGTCGTCCTAGAACAGTACCTGGCAGAGTTCCGTCGCTTCAGTACCATGCTGCCCGCCCGCCCCTGCAAATAGGGGAGTGGGGAGCGGGAGAAGGGACAATGAGGCACAAAAAAGGGTAGTTAACCCGGATTTAGTATAATCCATCAACTTTCTTAACAAGATTATTTGTTTATTTCCCTTAAAACCCACTTGACAAATCAATTTTTTTTGAAATGATAGATTTGTACCCCTAAACTGTTCGATCTGGGGGAAAGACACCGACCAGTATTGCATGGGATCGGCTCTCATAGCCGATCCCAAATTCAGGTAATGATAATGAATACAAATAAGTCTCGATCGAGTAGACTTCCAGTTAATGCTGGAAGCAATCTCAGTTTCTTTGAAAAATATCTCACTGTCTGGGTATTTTTGTGCATTTTGGCTGGCATCGCACTGGGTAGATTATTCCCAGGTGTAGCGGTAGCACTTGATGCAATGAGCGTTTATCAAGTGTCGATTCCCATTGCCATTTGTTTGTTTTTCATGATGTATCCCATCATGGTAAAAATCGACTTTACCCAAGCAGCAAATGCAATGCGATCGCCCAAACCAGTCATCCTTACTTTAGTAGTAAACTGGTTAATCAAGCCATTTACAATGGTAGTTTTTGCACAGTTTTTCTTGGGGTGGCTGTTTCGCCCTTTAATTCCAGGAAACGAACTAATTCGCGGCGCTGAAGTCGCGCTAACTAACTCCTATATTGCCGGGACAATTTTATTAGGAATCGCTCCTTGTACAGCGATGGTACTGATGTGGGGATATCTTTCCTACGGCAATCAGGGACATACTCTAGTAATGGTAGCAGTAAATTCTCTGACAATGCTGTTTCTGTACGCACCTTTGGGGAGGTGGTTGTTAGCAGCAAACGATCTGGTAGTACCTTGGCAAACAATTGTGCTATCAGTGTTAATATATGTGGGTTTGCCTTTAGCTGCTGGAATGTACAGCCGTTACTGGATTCTCAAAAATAAGGGAAGAGAGTGGTTTGAACATCGCTTTCTGAAGTATCTCAATCCAATTGCGATCGCAGCGCTTTTACTGACATTAATCCTTCTGTTTGCCTTCAAGGGAGAACTAATTGTCAACAATCCCCTACACATTCTGCTAATCGCAGTACCGCTGTTTATCCAAACCAACTTTATTTTCCTAATTAGTTACGTAGCAGCTTTAAAAATGAAACTTCCTTATGAAGATGCTGCACCCGCTGCGCTGATAGGTGCTAGCAATCATTTTGAAGTTGCGATCGCCACCGCTGTCATGCTTTTCGGTTTAAATTCCGGCGCAGCACTAGCCACAGTAGTAGGCGTTTTAATTGAAGTTCCCGTAATGCTTATGCTGGTAAAACTTTGCAAACAAACGGCATTTTGGTTTCCCCGCACTCCCGAAAAAGCGTCATTGCGAGACCCCCGCTGTATCGGTTATTTTGAATAATCTCAACTCCGGTAGCATCGGTTGGATAAAAAATCGCTTTCTTATCCGCGTCCATCTGCGTTTATCTGCTTACATCTGCGGTAAAAATTTAACCCCCGATCTCCACAGATAATCTTTTGTATCGCTTATATACAACCGATACAACCGGACAAAATATAGTTTACCCTGCTTAAAAACCTATGAAAAAAGTCATGTTCGTTTGCAAGAAAAACTCTTGCCGTTCCCAAATGGCAGAAGGATTTGCTCGCAGGCTAGGACAAGGTAAAATATCTGTTACCAGTTCCGGACTGGAAGCGAGCCACGTTAATCAAGTTGCCGTTCGAGTGATGGATGAAATTGGCATCGATATCACTTCTCAAACATCAAAACCTTTGAGCGATTTTAAACCCCAAGACTACGATATCGTCATATCTCTGTGCGGCTGTGGAGTGAACTTACCAGAACATTGGGTGATGCGCGAAGTTTTTGAAGATTGGCAACTGGACGATCCCGACGGACAAGCGATCGAAGTTTT
>NZ_JACJUP010001230.1:0-2006 GCF_014748295.1 Planktothrix sp. FACHB-1355
ATCAAGCACAAAACGCTTGGTTAAGTGCGGAACCGCTCTTGTATGCGGCTTGGAGACAGGCGACCACGAAAATTAACTTGCGATTAGGAGGACAAGTTCCTTCTTCCTTTGGAAAATTCCCAGAGTCAGAGCGAGTCGCAACGAAAGTTCAAAATACTAACACTAAGAACTTGGATGTTGTACCAATTTGGGAGAGCCAAGTGGAGGTTTTATCGCATTTTGAACCCCCGTCCCTTTAGGGCTGGGGTGGCTTCAGGCAAAATTCCGGTTGACATACCTAGCAAGGTTCGCTAGCAAGAGCTAGGGGCTAGGGGCTAGGGGCTAGGGGCTAGGGGCTAGGGAAGAGGGAAGAGAGAGAAATTTTGACTTTTGACTTTTGACTTTTGACTTTTGACTCTCCTCACGATCGCGGACGCCCCAAAGTGGTGATGTACAGAACTGCTTCATCAGCTGGGATACCCAACACTTCATTCACCTGATTATCAAAAAAGCCACCAATACCGCTGACTCCCAAGTTGAAGCGCATAGCAGCCAAATTCAGCCTTTGTCCCAGATGACCCGCGTCCATGTGCAAATAGCGGTAAACGCGATCGCCATACTTCGCCACAGACGTTTTCAAATCAGCCGTGTGAAACACCACCGCCCCTGCATCCCGTCCCAGTTCCTGTCCCAGGCACAGGTAATGCAACTCTCGTCGGAAGTTTTTAAAGCGAATTTGTCGTAATTCTTGGGCTAGTGGTGCGTAATAATAGCAGCCATCCTCTAACCCATCGACCCCTGAGACAGCAATAAACGTCTCGATTAAACTCAGATCGAAATAATCTGGAGAACCATCTAAACCTTGCTCAACGTAGTGCTGGGGTTGATAGGTGAAATCCAGTAAAGCGTTCAGTTCCTCCAAAGTGAGATTAGCGCCTGTGTAAGCGCGAGTGGAACGACGTCTGAGAATATTGTGTAAGAGTGCTTCCAGCTTTTCTCCCCAATCGATCGGCCTTGTCGCCGTAGAAACTTTCAGACAAAAGGGAAAGTTATACTTATCTTGCAAAGATTTCCCTGTCGCGTCCGTCATCTTTGGTGCGTTGGACAAATCAATCCTGGTAGCGCGATGGAAATATCCCAGCAATTCCCCATCCGGTACTTGAGGATAATCGGTTTGAGTCCCGGAAGGCAACGCTGTCTGAGCTAGCGGCAAGTTTTGTTTGATATCTAGTAAGTCTGCCAGAGGAATTACAGTTATGGTACTTTCTTCCTCCGAGTTGAGGTAAAGCAAGTTGTTGACCGCCTCATCGGCAAAACCGCCAATCGAATGGGGGCGGTAGTCATTCATCGCGCAGGCTAGCTCGATATTGCCGAGTAAATGACCGGTATCTAAGTAAATCCGTCGATAGGCGCGATCGTGATAGCGCCAGGACGATCGATAAAAAATCGCTGTCGTGACGATCGCTAACTGAGTGCTGTCTAAAACCGGATGCCAGAAACAAGCATCTTGCAAAGCCCTCCAAACATCATTTTCCCAAAAATGAATCAGCGAATGAGTTTTGGGCTGATAGTTATACAATCCTGGCGGCAGTAGCGGCGTCCCGCGAGAAATTAAATACACTTCAGCTGGATACAGCCCACCGGCGGAAGGCGTTGCCCTCAGATACATCGGCTCTGCATTTATCATCGGCATCGGCATTTTCGCCGTCAAGCCGTAGCTGCAAAACAGCAACTGCGACAGACGCCGCCACCACTTTACCTCCGCGCTGACAGCTGCTTCGGGTTCTTGTTTCAGATAGGGTCTCAGGTCAAAGGAAGTGCCAATTTTGTATTCCTTGAATGGCACAGGTTGCTTCGACCAGTCTAAACCCTGACTTTTGGTAGCAATCGTTTCGGGGTCATATTTGGTGCGCTCGTGGTAATGCTGAGCGATCGATCCTCGCACTTCTGCCATACAAGTTATCAAATGCTTCTATTTCCTTTCGATCTTGGCATTTACCGCACCAAAAGTGTTATCGCTAGCTACC
>NZ_JACJUP010001231.1:0-2003 GCF_014748295.1 Planktothrix sp. FACHB-1355
TTGGTATACAGGGCCGATGTTTCGCTACGAACGCCCCCAAGCTGGGCGTCAGCGGCAGTTTCACCAGATCGGCGTTGAGGTGTTGGGTAGTTCCGATGCGAGGGCGGATGCAGAGGTAATTGCGATCGCTACCGATATCCTGCAAACTCTCGGATTGCAAAATCTCCGCTTGGATATTAATTCGGTGGGCAATCCTACTGACAGGCAGCAGTATAGACAAGCACTGATTGATTACTTCACTCCTTACAGTTCCGAGTTAGATGCAGATTCGCAAACTCGTCTAACTCGCAATCCTCTAAGAATTCTGGATAGTAAAGATAAGCGAACTCAGGAAATTGCTCAGAATGCTCCTAGTATATTAGATTACCTGGGCGTGGATTCTAAACAGCATTTTGACCAAGTATTGCAGCTATTAACAGATTTGGGGATTTCCTATCAGTTGAATCCTCGATTGGTGCGGGGATTGGATTACTATACTCACACCGCTTTTGAGATTATTTCTGATGATTTGGGCGCACAAGCTACGGTTTGCGGTGGTGGTAGATATGATGGTTTAGTAGCAGAATTAGGTGGGCCAGATACACCTGCTGTGGGTTGGGCGATCGGTTTGGAAAGATTGACTATTTTGCTGCAAAAAATGCAACAAGCACCGAAAAAAACGCTAGATTTTTATGTGGTTTCTAGAGGAGAAAAAGCAGAGGCGCAAGCGTTATTGTTAGCGCAGAAATTGCGGCGAATTGGATTTAGTTTGGAATTAGATTTGAGCGGAAGTGCGTTTAAAAAGCAATTCGCACGTGCTGATAAGAGTGGTGCTGTTGCTTGCTTGATTTTAGGCGATGAAGAAGCTGAAAATCAAACGGTGAAATTAAAGTGGATGGCGACAAAAGAACAGCAGACGCTTTCTCAAAAAGATTTACTTGGCAAGACGGACGAGTGGCGACGCCAAATAGATATGCTTAAAACGCAGTAGTAAGGATACAAGCATTTGTCAACAGTGCTAATAAAATTCGCTCTAGGCTAAGTGATTCAATGGAGAGGTTAGGTAAGTATTTTGCAATTTCCATGTGCAAAATTTGTGTTCTTTTAGTTGTCTCTCGGACATATTTCCCTCATTAAAATTTGGCGGGTGATTTTTCAGGGGATTCATTTTAATTGCTGTCGTTGCTAGGCTAATTCATTCCCAGGTTTTTGGTCTATCGTTTGTTTAGCACTCCAGTCTTGAATGGTAGGTGGATGCGATATTTTCACCTGGAGTAACAGGCTCCAGATATTAAAAACTAAATCGTCGGGGTAAATTGGTTTTAATAAATACGCCTCAACCCCTACTTGCATATATTGGTCAAGACTTTTTGTTGGACAGGTTGAAGTAACCAGGATGGGAATAGATTTGCCATTGGCTATTGCCAAATACTTCAATCGCTGCATCAAAGGATCGACACGCTCACCCTTAAAGTTGATTTCCGATATCATCATATCGGGTACAAGCCAATCCAGAAGGCTTAATGCTTGTTCGATCGAGCTAGCGCTCGTCACTTTTGCACCCAATTCTTCAAGTAAGATACTATACAAGTATCTACTGTCATAATCGTTATCCACAACTAGGATTTGGACATCTTTGAGTATTCCGAGGTGGGCAGAAAATTTTCTAATTACATCCATCTTAAGTACCTGAATTAAAACATCTATTTAAACTTGGTAATTAGCAAACTTTTAATCCAAGTTTATAAATCATTGGATGTTTGCTAATCACATTTAATTCAGTAGATAGCCAATTTAGCCAAGCATAATTTTTAGATTAGAGCTTTGCTAAATTGACATTTATTGATAACAGTAACTACAACGCCAGTAAATTCCTTCCCAACGGATGTGGCGAAGTAAAACTGTGGCACAACAAGGGCAAAGATGTCGGTCTCGGCTAAGACCGAGTGTTGTGGATATAAATCGTTGGCTAGGCTCAGAAACTAAATGTCTTGTGAGTAACATGGAAGATCGGAAGAGCGTCG
>NZ_JACJUP010001232.1:0-1933 GCF_014748295.1 Planktothrix sp. FACHB-1355
ATCTTGAGGCAAGCGTGGAGAGTAAATTTTAGCACTGAAAAAATTGACGCGATTCCTACGGCAAATATTGCTTGTGTTAATCCCTGTCCTGGTGGTTGTTGATGATAGGTGCAGATGGGAAAGTGTATGTTTGAGGTCATTCTCTCTGCATGAGTGGCATTTAAATAAATGATTGAGGCTGAAGAAATTGCGACTATATTTGGTATAGGATAAAATTCTCAAGCTAATTTTGCCAAAATTACACTATAAGAAGCGGTAAAGTATGAAAAAATGCGATCGCTAACCGAAGATTGGGTAACGATCGCATAAAGATCGGTATTTCAGACCGATCGCGAACCAATCCAGAGAAAAAGGCTTGGCGATCGATGCTTCACGTTTTTACAGTTCTTGTTTAGAACGGTAGTAAACAACCGCTCCCGTATCTGACACGAAATGGCAAGTTTTGTAGGAGCGTAAGAAAGATTTCCAGATAGACTCGCGGCTTTCTCGATAGTAATCGCCCAGTATTGGTTTGAGCGCTTCAGTAGCAGTTTTCAGATGGTAATGAGGAATGTTGAGAAACAGGTGATGAGCTACATGGGTACCAATATTATGATGAATGTTATTGATAAACCCATAATCTCGGTCAATTGTAGAAAGGGCACCTTTGAGAAAATACCAATCTTTACCGCGATACCAGGGAATATCAGCTTCTGTGTGGTGCAGAAAAGTTACTAAATCTAGCCAAATGACAAACACTACATAGGGGCCGAAATAGTATTTCAGCAGAAATAGCCAGCCATATTCATAGGTGAGCCAGCTTAATAAGCCTACCATCAATGTCAAGCATACAGTGCTGGTAATTACATCCCATTTTTCAGCAGGTTTAAAAAGAGGGCTGCTGGGCAGAAAATGAGAGCCTTTCTTGCCAGGAGAACGTTTAAACAGATAGAGAGGATAAGCAATCAGCAACACCTGGAAGCGGATGAGTTTTTCAGACCAATCCATCTGGCGATACTTACTTTCAGTAACGGGATACCAACTTTCATCGGTATCGATATTGCCAGTGTTTTGATGGTGAGTTCTGTGGCTGATGCGCCAGCCGTGAAAGGGAACAAGTATGGGAGTATGAGCTAGATGCCCGATCGCATTATTCAGCCATTTATGTTTGGAAAAGGAACCGTGACCGCAATCGTGACCTACTACAAACAAGGCCCAAAACATGGTTCCCTGTATCACCCAGAATACTGGCCAAAACCACCAGGAGTCCAGAAAGTGGGCTATTGCATAAAAAACTGTAATTACGGATACATCCAGAAAAAAGTAGGAAAGGGATTTCCAGGTGGATGGCTGAAAACATTCAGCCGGAATGGCAGATTTTAATTCTTGAAGGGTAAATGGGAGTTCTGAACTGACATCAGAAGATTCCGCTTTTGGAGAGGCGTTTAAGTTAACTAGGTGAGAGGGCACTGAGTTTTATATTTTACCTGACTGTAAACAAAGGGAATTATTATACATCTGGGTAAATACTGCAATAAAACGTAAAAGATGAGATTAGTCAACAGTATGGTTGCTAGGAAGTGGTAATTTTATACAACAATGTAAATACGGTTGAACTGGTAGCGGGTAATATGCTTTCTTGCCAATGAGAATAGCAATTGCGATCGCTCCTGGGCCACCAGAATGCTGCTGTCGAAAAGTTAAATTGTGTTAATCGGCATAGAGAACTTACTAAAATCATCCGGATAAAGGCAAGTTTGTGAAGTATTAAAGTGCAATGTGTGCTTCATAAAGTTGCAGGAATATTCCCATGTCTACCACCAGTATTGACAGTCAATTGATGAGTGTTGGAAAATTGCTCGCTGGTAACTACTCCTACTGTGTACCCAGTTTCCAAAGAGATTACTCTTGGACAGAAACAGAAGTCGAGCAGCTTTGGCAAGACATCACTGAA
>NZ_JACJUP010001233.1:0-1994 GCF_014748295.1 Planktothrix sp. FACHB-1355
TTTGAGTCCCTCAGCTGTTCAGCCTCTTAATGGTTTGCAGGTTCTTGTTGTTGATGATGATGTAGATAGCTGCGATTTGATTGCTACGATACTGAAACAATACGGTGCCCAAGTGAGGACGGCGAGTTCGGTAAGGGAAGCAATGGAAGCGATCGAACATATCAAACCGGATGTGTTGCTAAGCGACATCGGAATGCCACAAGAAGACGGCTACGACTTGATCCGCAAAGTGCGACAGCTTGAGTCACCGCGAGGCGAAGAAATTCGTGCGATCGCTCTGACAGCTTTTGCTAGAGAGGAGGATCGTTACAAGGCTATTCAGGCAGGTTTCCAAATGCACGTACCTAAACCAGTTGAGCCAGCTAAGTTAGCTACAGCGGTTGCGAGGCTGGTGCGCTGAAGTCAAAAAAGGGGCTAGGGAACAGGGGCTAGGGACTAGGGAAGAGGGAGAGGGAGGAATTTTGACTTTTGACTTTTGGCTCCCCCAGTTGGAAATATCGGCATACTACAAACTAAAGAACGATAATTTGATATGAGAGGTGAAGGTTTTACTTTTGGTTGGTTCGATTGGTTTTGTCTCTGGTATCCACCAGGTTGGCTAATTTTGTTCAATCGTCATTGGCAGCATTATCATGCCGATCCCGATGGTTGGAATTGGTTGGAATATATCTTATTTTTGATTCCGGGTGGATTTTATCTAGCGTTGTTAATTCGCTGGTTACGTCTTGGCTGTCGTTTACCGCGTCGAGAAACTCCGACGTTCGATCCAAATTATCAAAAAGCTTTTCGCGATGAAATTCTCGCACCTATAGTCAAATATTACTTTCGTGGCGAGTTGCAACAAATCGAAAATTTACCCGAAAATGGGCCGGCGATCGTAGCGATGAACCATGCTGGAATGTGTTTCCCGTGGGATTTTTTGGTATTAGCTTATCTGTTAGGAGATACACGCGACTGGATTGTACAACCCCTTGCCGGTGTTTCTTTGTTTGAACATCTTTGGATGATTTGGTGGCTACCGTCGGGATGGTCTGAAGTTTTGGGCGGCGTGCGGGCAGAATACGATGAATTTGAAGCGGCAGTTGCTAGTAAAACAATTTTACTTTATGCGCCGGAAGGTTTGCGCGGCCCTTGCAAAGGTTGGCCGTTACGTTTTCAGATTCAGACATTTCATCCCAGTTTTATTAGTTTGAGCGATCGCTATCAAATTCCCATTCTTCCAGTTGTGTGTTTGGGCAATGAATATTTACATCCTTTTGCTTTTAATTTAAAAAATATCGGCAAAATATTTGGCTTGCCTTTCTTGCCGATTTCCTTTTTGATAATTGTGTTTATTCTCTTCCCATCAATGGGAGTTTGGGCAATGAGAAGTCGATTGCAATATTATATTCAACCTCTCTACAGAAATAGTGATAGTCAAAATACAATTGAACCACAAACGGCATCAAGTAAGATCCGTTTAAATACGTATCAGCAAGCACAAGCATTGCGAGAAAAGCTACAAAGCAAACTTAACTGTTTGCTGAATATAAATGAATCATAGATATCGCGAAAAAAAATACGCGATCGCACTTATAATTAAAAAGCTGTTCGCTCGCGTACAATATTACAATGACAGAAAGTATTACTCAGCCTACAGG
Organism: Planktothrix sp. FACHB-1355; assembly: GCF_014748295.1. Lineage (NCBI taxonomy): Bacteria > Bacillati > Cyanobacteriota > Cyanophyceae > Oscillatoriales > Microcoleaceae > Planktothrix > Planktothrix sp. FACHB-1355. The sequence goes on from NZ_JACJUP010001233.1 coordinate 1,641, forward strand.
CTGGGATGCCGTCCTTGGCGGTCAAAATGCTGCTCCGACAAACGGTGTCGTTTTGGGAGGGATAGAAGGTGTCAAAAGACGCTTTGCAAGTGTTGTTATAGAACAGCGAATAGCGGCACTAAAAGAAGCGATAAAGTATGGAAAGCCTGGGTTAGAAATAGTAAAGAAAGCTTTGTACGATGAGTCAGATTTGGTACAGCGATCGGCTTATCTAATGCTGCGAGGAAGAACGGCACCAGAAGTGCGTAAAGCTTTACAAAGATTCAATTTTTATCGATTTTTTGAATGTCTGCGTACCCTCAAAGGCGGAACGCAAGTAGCGATTAGTCCAGATGGAGAAACAGCAGCTGTCGT
>NZ_JACJUP010001234.1:0-1993 GCF_014748295.1 Planktothrix sp. FACHB-1355
TAAACCGTGATATATGCGATCGCTAATAGTGCGATCGAGGATTGTCTCGCCTCGTTTCACACTCCCTAATATATGCTCTATCTGATGGGATAGAGTTGCCACATCTTTGACTCCCAACATCCCGGCATCGCCTTTGAGGCTGTGGGCTTCTCGCAGTAACTCTTCTAATTTCGCTTGGTCATCTGGATGTTTTTCTAAATACAACAAACCATCATCAAGTTTCTGCAAATGATCTTCACTTGCGGTTTTAAAAATATCTCGTAGTTCTTCATCTTCGATAATCATTTTTCTTGATTCCTTAGTCATTAAACAACTGATTTAAGGCTTTGGGCGGCATCGTTTAGTTTCTGAGTGCCGATGCGAGTTTGACTGATGCCACTGGCTGTTTCGGCAGATGCGCGATTGAGTGCATTCATAGCATCAACTACTTGCTGAATGGCAATGGCTTGCTGTTTGGAACTCAGAGAAATTTGTTGGCTGCACAAGACGACGTTGTTAATTGCTTCTGTTACGCCTGCGAAGGATTGTGCTGTTTTTTGGGCGATTTTAACACTTTGTTCCACCGTCATGGTGCCTTCATCTGTCACCATAACGGTGGAACTGATGGCTTTTTGAATATCGGAAACGAGGGCGTTTATTTTTTCGGCGGATTTTTTACTTTGGTCTGCAAGTTTGCGAATTTCCGATGCGACGACGCCAAAACCTTTACCGTGTTCGCCAGCTCGTACTGCTTCTACGGCTGCGTTGAGCGCTAGCATATTGGTTTGGTTGGCGAGGTCGCTGACTAAGCTGGAAATACTGGCAATTTGATTGGTTCGATCGCTTAAACGGGAAATTTCATAGGCGATCGCACCTACTTTCTCTCTCAGCACCGACATCTCCTCTAGGGTATTTTCCACTGCTTCGCTTCCTGTTGCCGTAAGGGTTAATGCCTGTTGTGCGGCGGTGGCGACTGCTTGTGCTTGTCCTGCGGTTTGTTGGGAAGATGCACCCAACTCATCCATTGTGGTGGTGGTTTGATTGACGGAGGCAGCTTGCTGGGAAACTGTGCGTTCTTGTTCTTCTATTGTGGCAGCTATTTGGTTTGAGGAAGAGGCGATCGCGCTTGTTGCTCGCTCGACTGTACGAGTAATGCCTGCGGAGATCCAATAAGCAGCAAGTAGGGAAAACGTTAAACATAACAAGGCTCCGATCGCAACTGCGGCAATGAGATTGTTAATCAAAGTTTTCGCTTCTGCGGTTGTGGCCGCTAAAATTTCCTCTTCCGTTTTATTAAATTCCGTACTTAGGTTTTTAAAACGATCGACAAATTTTTGCCCTTCTCCTGTTCGGAACGCTAATATTGCTTCGTCTCTCTTGCCTTGCTTTACTAAGTTTAGTATTCTTTGCGAATACCGATCGTATTCGTTTTTCAACCGAACCATTTCTTTGATACGCTGTTGTTGCTTGTTATTTTCGGCCATACTCACTGCACGTGCAGATGCCTCATCAAATAAATTTAATTCTTGTTCGTATTCTTTTAATAATTGTGGCTTTTGTGATAATATGTAACCTCTAAATACTATTACCATCCTGCTCTGATTAAGTGTCATGGCATTTGTTGTATCAACAATTTCCTGGGATTTTTCGACTTTTGTGAATACATTTAATAACTTATTTGTACTGAAATATACTAAACCAGCCAATCCTATAAATAATATAATGGGAACTGAATATCCCAATAACATTCTATTTTGCAATTTACATTTCCTAAACATAAGCTGTGGGTTTTTAAGTAGTGTTAAGAAGACTGGTAGTAACCTAGCATATTTTCAATAATTTTCTCTAAATTTTAAATATGCTAGTTCCTGGAGTTATTTTAGCAAATTCGTCTATAATTGACTAATTTTACGACTTGTACACAACATAAAGTTCACACTTACAAAATAGCTAAACTACTGCTTTAAGAGTAAGGGCGGCTGACGTCTGACGCACTAGCTATACAATTTTACTT
>NZ_JACJUP010001235.1:0-1991 GCF_014748295.1 Planktothrix sp. FACHB-1355
GCTTAATTTATAATTACTCAAAATCCGGCTGATTCCATTTAAAAACTCAACGCCGCTATCATCGCCAGTGATTTCATCTATCATAATGAATAAATGCTTGATTCGCGCTGAAATTCTTCTCATTTCAGCAGGAATAACGTTACCATCGCGGGTATTGCGAGCGCTTTTGAAGATATTTTCAAAATACTCCAAAGTATTTTTGCCATTGGCGGTTATCCTTAAAGATTGAATACAAGCTGTGGCGACAATATTATTAGATATTTCGCATTCGATCGCTGTATGTATTGCTTCGCAAAGACAGGATAAAACTCCCTCGCATTTGCGATTTGTAGCGACAATTTCGTCTTCAGTTCTTCTTTCAAGTGCTTGCTGGCGAGAAGGTTGGCGTTGAATTTCCTGACTGGCGTCGATAAAATTAACAGCTTTTTGCATAAAGTTACCGCGACCTTTATTGGAATAATAGTTAACAACACAAGGCGGAAAGTTATCGGCGATGAGTTGGGAGTTCGTGTTCATGCAAAATATTTCATCATCTAAATTACCAGTTTCTGCGTCTTTGAATTTTTCGATAATGTCCAAATTGACTTGTTTCCTGGGACTGACGTAGAAGAAAAGAAAACCTTCATGTTTGCGCTCTTTCAGAAACTCTACAATTGCTGTAGTTTTGCCAATTCCCGGATTTCCAGTTAAGAATAAATAAGTGCGATCGCTATTGAGCGCATTTTTTATTAATTTAGCGTGAGGTTCCCTCAGTTCCAATGTCGAACTGAAGTTATCGATCTTTTCGGTATGAGGTATAATAGTTGTAGTGTCGCTGGGTATTTCTAATAGCTGCTTGACAAAATTTCTGCCGTCTTGAAAACTGCGACCTGCGTTTAACTGGATAAGATTTAAAACTTCATTTCGCGCTCGATCGATCTCCTGTTCTCTTGGTTCATTCCTGTAAATCTGCGAACAGGTTCTCAGTACATCTAAGTTTTCGGGACGGAGGGACATCGCGCCGATCCCGCGATCGCTATATCCCACCACATTAAACACCACCGATACTCGTTCGTTGAGGATATCAGTTTGGCATAAAAATTCATAAAAACTGCGAGCATAAGAACCTGCTTGAATTAACTTAGCACTTTCTTTATCCTCCCGCTTAAAAGCAGTAAAATACCGCGTCAAATTCTCTCCAAAATCAAAACCTAACTTATCGGTAGCACCTGTGTCTATCCGCAGTTTAGAAAAAACACTTTTTGAGCGTAAATAGCTAATCTCCCGCAGCAACAAACGCCGCTGATTCTGCATATCTTTATCTTCAAAATCCAAGAGGTCTTTAGCTGACTTGACAGAAAAGATAGATAAGTCAATCGCCAGAATTCTAAATTCCTGCTTATAACGCAACAACATCAGGGTGTCTGCTTTCAAAAACTCACCCTTTTGTTTGTAGCGATCGATATATCGTTTCAGGTTATTTATATTTATATAGTTACCAAACTGCGACAATAAATCTGTATATTCTTGTTCTTCACTTTTCGGATAAGTTTTGATGCTGTTTGCATCGCCAAAACTGCACTGGTAGTACAAAATTTCGATAGGCGATCGCTTGGTGTTATTCCATCTAGTAGATTTAATGTACTCCCCAAAAAAATTCAATCCAGACAGAAAACCTTTCTGCAATAAATATAAACACCATTTTTCAATTATTTGGATATCCTTCTGACTGATTACTTGCTCTTCACTCAGTATCCGCTGAAGCATTTTAGGAAATTGCAAGTGTTGCAAATCGCGTTGATACAAATTGCCGAAATTATGCTCGATCTGGTGATGTTGTATACCAGCAAGAATCCCGGTATTAAAACCTACTTCAAATAAACGACCCAAGTTTGCAGCAATCATTTTGCACTCCTGTTATACGTTGATGAGATCTTGTCGTATTTTTAGTCCGCCTGGGACTCAAGTCCCAGGCTAATAGCAAAAGTCCACTTTAGTGGACTGGAAAGCAA
>NZ_JACJUP010001236.1:0-1989 GCF_014748295.1 Planktothrix sp. FACHB-1355
GGAAATCCGAAACAAGGGTTGTCCCCAGTCATTAGCAAAGTCACTAAAAAATCCAGAGGTGTTAGCCATGAGTGTTAGCAGCACTGCCGAAGTGAAGGACACTGCCACCAGCAACGGCACCCGGAGTGAGAAGAGTTCCAAAACTAAAGAGCAAAAAACTATGCCAGCAGATACTGTTGAAGCCAAAGACAGCCAGAATACAACGAACGGATCGCAAGCGCTCGCACTCTCAGTTCCGGAATCTCCAGAGTCCCAATCCCTAGCGCCTTTACCTGGCGATCGTCCGATCGGCACAGCTAACCTTGCCATTAGCGAAACATTCCGCAGCGCAGGCATTCGTCCTGTAGAATCCAGCCACCTGAAAGTTACCGAAACAGTCAACATGGGTGGGATTCGTCCCATTATGTCCAGCGGACTGACAGTGGTCGAGACGATCAACTTTTCTGGTATTCGTCCAGTTACCGCCAGCACCCTCAAAATTAGCGAAACCATTTTAAATTTTGGCGAGCGTCCGGTAGCCTCAAATGATATTGACGCCGGTCAAGATTTGATGGGTTTTCTGGATTAGAAAGATTTAGAAACCCGGTTTCTTCAAGAAACCGGGTTTCTTTGTGTTTGGCTAAAAATTATTATGCTTTCATAGCTCACTTGTCTTGAATCGATATTCGATCCATTATTTTAGTAGCAAAAACATGATTGCCATCGTATTGTGCAATACCCACAACCTCTTTGCTAAATTTGGCTAATTTAGCAAAGAGCAAATCTTTGCTATCACCTGCTATGCTTTGTCGATCGAGCTTATAAAAAGCTTGGTTAGAGAAAGATTGCCTAAAACGCCAGAAACAGCAACACCCGCAGCACTACCTCCAAATAGCGCCGTCCCAAACAGCAAACCACCCAGAACTTCTAGCACCGAAAAAGCTCCTGTCATTTCTTTCGATCGATCTTAACCCTAAAGCTCTGAAGCATACAGGGGTTGACTGCGATCGCATATCTCTGCGGGCAGATAAACAGATTAAATTTATGTTATCTTGAATACAATTTTGTAAATAACAACTAATAAAGTTGTAATAGCTGTTTAAGTATTTACTCACAAAAAACCAAGGAGAAGCAATATGAGCTTGCAAGACAAAGCCAAAGCGATCGCCAAAAATATTGAAGGTAAAGCACAAGAGGTGTTAGGTAATATTACGGACAATCCCAAACACAAAGCCGAAGGCAAAGCCAAGCAAATACAAGCTGAAGCTATGCACACCGTAGAAAACCTCAAAGACAAAGCCAAAAACTTTATTGACAAGATGTAATCTTTTCCAGACTTGGATCTGCCAAGTGCATAAACTACATAATCTTAGGATATTGTGCAAAAAAAATAAGTCAGACAGGAAAAGAAATTCCATGCCTGACTTATTTTTACGGTCAAAAAACCATCTATATTTAGACAGTCACTAATTCAGGAGTCGGACGCTTGCTATTGCGAATACCTTCGATCGCATCAGCGTAATCCTTCGCCTTAAACACCGCCGAACCTGCGACGATCGCATTAGCGCCAACTTCCAAAACCTGCCAGGTATTGCTACCCTTCAAACCGCCATCCACCTCAATCCAAGGATCGAGACCCCGTTCATCGCACATTTGGCGCAGCTTCTGGATTTTCGGCACCACAGCCGGAATGAAACTTTGACCGCCAAAACCGGGGTTAACACTCATAATCAGAATCAAATCGCAAAGTTCCAGCACATACTCAATCAACTCCAAAGGAGTAGAAGGATTGAGTACCACACCCGCCTGCTTACCCAACTCCCTGATTTGTCCCAGAGTCCGGTGCAAATGAGGAGAAGCATTATGCTCGGCGTGAACCGAGATAATATCAGCACCAGCCTTAGCGAATTCCTCCACATACTTCTCAGGTTCCACAATCATCAAGTGGACATCCAGAGGCTTTTTCGTCACCGGGCGAATCGCTTCCACAATCAGCGGACCGATCGTAAT
>NZ_JACJUP010001237.1:0-1986 GCF_014748295.1 Planktothrix sp. FACHB-1355
CCTGAGAAGGGGGGATGGGGCATGGGGTATGAGGGGAATTGCCAATCTTGCACCCGGAAGCGGGTAAATCGTATGGCCCGATAACGACGGTATTGCGGCTCTTAATTGCCCGATCGATCGCCTGTTGATGTTCGGGAATCAAATTCGGTTTAAAGCCTATTTTCGCTGCTTGCCCTTGGCGCGGATAAATATGGCTGAGTGCGGTGTTTTTATACAGCGCTATACTGCGGATACCGGTTTGCTGTGCCGTTATCACTCTAGCAAGGCGTTCAAATTCTCCGGGCGCGATTTCTGGATTGATGGAGACATATGCTACCAGACTCCGTTCGAGAAATATCCTAGAGGTTAGCCCACCTTGAAGTCTAGCTCGCACGGTACTGAGCTGGTTGAGGACATTGGCGCGATCGCGCTCTTGGAAACGCTGTTGCTCCGATCGGTCTACAATCCACACACCGGCAATAATCAACGATGCTGCTGATATCCCTGCTAGGTAAGGTAAAAGGCGGAATTTCATATTTGTATTATGGATAGAAATTCCGTTCTATATCATAAGACTTACGCAAATAAACTGGGTTTCTCTGCAAAAGCTTTGATTTCGCAGCAACTCAGGTGAGGCGAGCAAATTTTTTGTTGAATACCAACCTGAATAGCCTGTCGTTACTCTGTTTGCAGAATAGAAGGACGCGAATTACCCACTGACTGCCAGCAATAGAGTGGCAGCTTCCAACTTCACAGTTAAATTGTGAATAGTGTGAGTAGAGGAGTGAATGGAATGGTTGATACAGCCAAAACCCCTATGGGAGTATCCCTAGATAGCAACTCGAATCTAATTTCTAGGGTGAGTGCTTATGGCGGACTTTGCCAACGCGCTTGGGTGGAAATCGATTTAGCTGCTTTAGGGCATAACGTGCGGCAACTTAAAAGCATTTTGTCGCCGCAGACGGCATTAATGGCGGTGGTGAAAGCGGATGCTTACGGACACGGTGCTGTGACTGTTGCTCGGACTGTGTTGCAAAATGGAGCCAGTTGGTTGGGGGTGGCGACAATTCCGGAGGGGATCGAACTGCGAGAGGCGGGTATTGAAGCTCCCATTTTGATTTTAGGGGCGACTCATACGCCGGAGCAAATTCGGGCGATCGCATACTGGAAGTTGCAACCGACGATTTGCACGCCTCAACAAGCTTTGGCTTTTTCGGAAACTTTAAGTGTTTCTAACTTGACATTGCCGGTGCATATCAAGTTGGATACCGGAATGTCGCGTCTGGGGACATCCTGGCAGCAAGCTGCGGAGTTCGTGCAGTTGGTGAATACTTTGCCGAATCTGCAAATTGCGAGTATCTATTCGCACTTGGCGACGGCGGACAGTCCCGATCCGACGGTGATGAAGCAGCAGCAGCAGCGATATGAGGATGCGATCGCCCAAATAAAATCGTTGGGATTGCCATCAACGCAACTGCATTTGGCTAACTCTGCCGCCATTTTGTCCAGCCCTACTTTACATTACGATATGGTACGGGCTGGTTTGGCTACCTACGGTCTTTACCCAGCCGAACATTTGCAGCGGGTGGTGGAACTGAAGCCTGTTATGCAGGTGAAGGCGCGAGTTACTCAGGTAAAAACTATTACAGCCGGTACTGGTGTCAGCTACGGTTATCAATTTGTAGCCGATCGCGATATGCGTCTGGCGGTTGTCGGTATCGGTTACGCTGATGGCGTTCCCCGCAATCTTTCTCACAAAATGAAGGTGGCGATCCGAGGTCAGCTTGTACGTCAAGTGGGCGCGATTACGATGGATCAGCTAATGCTGGATGTCAGCGATTTACCCGATTTGCAAGTTGGCGAAGTGGTAACGCTGCTTGGTAAAGATGGCGACATCCAGATTTTAGCCGATGATTGGGCGGCGAGTTTGGGAACTATTTCCTGGGAAATTCTCTGTAGTTTTAAACATCGCTTACCTCGCGTGGCGGTCAGTCACTAGGGGTTAGG
>NZ_JACJUP010001238.1:0-1983 GCF_014748295.1 Planktothrix sp. FACHB-1355
TAATTCATGAATTATCTCTACAGCCAGAGTATGCCTAAGCTTTATAGTTGACAAAAGAGGACAAATTGTGCTGTAAAACTAGCCGGAAACTCAGCCCAGTATCCTCAAGCACTCCAAGATCGAGACAAACGATCGCATCCCGGCATCATAGATGAATAATCGTGACCGCTGGCACTGACGAGTATTACTTCTGGTGTTTGCGAGTCGGCATAGAAAGTAGTTGTGTTGCTGTAATCGGCAACAATAGAACCACCGTTATGGACTTGTACGATCGCATCTAATCTTCCGCAAATATTAATTGTACTACCAACAGTAGTGTTAACCACAAGTATTTGGGAATCGGATGTTTGTGTTGTATTTGGCTGAGAGTCTATGTTGCTTGCATAACAGAGTAATTCATTGTCGATCCTAAAAGTTGAGTGAACTGTTCCTTGAGATTCACCTTCGCCCATCTCGAATGCACCTGCCACAACCTGACTGAAAATAAGCGTGACAGGAGATCCGATCCCTAAATTATTCGAGCGAACGGCGATCGTATCGTGAAAATATGCCGAACTAAAAGCAATAGCCACCAACTCACTATAATAGGTATCGTTCGTAACAGCTTTTGCATAGGCACCCAGCATCCCCATAGCAGCATTGCAGAAAGTCTCAGCACAGCTGCGTCCACCGCTACGATGTTCTGCGGTGACTTTTGCCGATGAATTTGTACTGAGAACGTTATTCAGCGTACCTGTATCTTGTTTTGATACTCCATCGCTGTACGCTTCGGACAAGCTTCTAACGCAATAAAAATTTGCCGTTTGAACTGGTACAGCAGACACTGCTGGCGTTATAATTCTTGCTTCGGTAAAATCGATCGCTAACTCTTTTAGACTCATCATCATATTTGCTTCCGCTCAAAATACTTGCAAGAGTAGACAAAGTTTAAATTGCTTTTCTTAAAAAGCTGGATGTTGCCAATTTGCTTAATTCGTGCTTTTTATTTCCCTCAAGCAACTTTTTCCCGATCGCCCAAACACTGGGGCCCTCTTAACTCACGAGATTCCTGCTTCACCAAACCTGCCACTGCTGCTTGTTGCAACGATATGAAAGCATCTAGGTCTTCCATATCGTACTTTTTCTGCAAAAGTCCCCTCAGTTGAGCTTCTGCTTCCAAACTTAGATAACCAGTTGTAAGAGCTTGTTGAACAACTTCGCGAATAAAAAACATGACACACCCTCACGAAAAACTGCGATAGAAAACCTAAATAGTACACACTGGTATCGAATTTGTATTATTTACCAGTATTCGTAAGTTTATTTGCATCACTCAGGGCGAGTAATTTAGGAAAGGGCTAGATTTAGTTTAGCGTTGCATTCGATAGCGGGTGCCGATCGAGTTTGATAAAATTTACCCGAACCCTTATACTGAGTAGTAGGTATAGGGTAGATTTATTGCAGCATTTAGCACCTTGTATTCAGCCATAACGCTGCCAAAGACTTTGCCGCTTCCCAAATTTAGTATAGAGAACATTTTCAAATAAAATATGCGAATTTAATCCCTTTAAAGCAAGTTAATCATCCGAAAGATTTTGCAATAATCCTAAACAAATTTTTTGAAAACCACAAATATGAAACCCAGACCATTAAAGCGTCTAATTTAGCTGACTTACTCATGCTAAATAGTATTCTAAAATACATTTATTGAAACATAAAGTATATTTTTTTACATTCGGATAAATAAAGTGCTAAGAGCTTTAATGAAAAGATTAAGTTTGGCTGTAAATATTTTGAGTCTGCGGACTTTTAATGTTCGCATCAAATTAGATCGGCCAAGCTGGTATAATTTCAACAATTTTGTTAAGCAAGTTCCTCTGTTACCACTCGGCGAAGAATCTCTGTCACTTCTGCTGCCATTCTGGCGTCCAGTTGAACTGCATCTCGACTCGCTCCCCGCAAAGCCATGCTTACAGTTCTTAACTTCACCGGCTTTGCCTCACC
>NZ_JACJUP010001239.1:0-1978 GCF_014748295.1 Planktothrix sp. FACHB-1355
GTTAACAAGCGAAACATCTCTTACCCCGGAACAATTGGACGATCGCATTGAGGAATGGATGGATGAAAAATTTGGCACGGAAATAGATTTTGATATCAATGGCCCTCTACACAATCTGGAAGCAATACGCGGCAAAATCGTTAAAGAAGGCTGGGATGAAGCCAGTACGCCAGAAATACCTTTGCTGAGTTACGATGAGCGAGGGTTTTGCAAAGTTAGCTCCCTAGAGGATGCCAAAAAGATCGTAGATTATGTTTGGGATAATGCCTTTATCTGTGAAAAATGATGCTCGATCGCACGGTTATTTCGGAATCTCTATGGAAAAGTTCATATACGAAGATTTTCTCCCCCGTTCCCCCGCTCCCCCACTCCCCGATAGTTTCAGATGTGTAGTTTGAGACAGTGCGATCGCTATTTCCTTGGAGCCAAAAATAGTTTATGCTAATGCCTAGTTCATCCCTTTCACATTCTTGACGATCTAAAACATCGGCATAGCTCGGCATTATGGCAACTTATCAAGACCGCGAAGCATTTATTCCCTATCAGCGACGTGACCTGATCGAACTTTGCGTTCAAGACGGCCAATTGGCTGGCGCAGATGTGCAAAAGTTTCGCGATTTCTGCGAAATATTGTCTGCCTATTACCATTTTCAGTTACATCAAACATTAGAGGTTATCAAGGATAATTTTGCTCCTTTTGACCCAGATACCGATACCAAGTCGATCGCGGTCGTAACGATAGACCAAAAGGCGAATATGGAAGCTAAATTGGTCGATGCGTTTAAAACTCTCCTAGAAAGAGCCAATTACATTACTTTATCTGAAGAAATGCTACAACGTGCTTTTCAGGTAAGCTCATTGATAGAGTTAAAAACAGATGTCGATTTAAACGACTTCGAGCGCATAATTTGTTACTATCGTGGCGACACTCAAAAAACAACTACTGTGAATAAATTTTTGAAAAAACTCGAAAAACCAGTAGATGTTTTTGAACGAGTAGTTTTATTGCTGAAATTCAAAGATGAACGTTATTTTGAAGTAAAAAAAATTAAAGCGGACAATCTTAATTTTAAACCAGGGAAAATGTACATTTACTATTACAAAAATATTCCCAAATTCGATTTAGAATTTTTATTTCCGAACATCAAAATTAGCATGACATGGAAAGACCGTCTCCTGTTCGGCGTACCAGCAATTGGGGCAGCTGTGCCGGTGGCGATCAAAGTCTTACCCCAACTTTTGCTGATTACCGCGATAATATCATTTGTTGTCTTTGGAAAGTCAAGCATCGCAAATTTTAGTATCAACCAAGAGCAATTGAGTAACATCATGCCAGTACTGGTGGCGGCGTTATCGCTAGTGGTTGCGCTTGGTGGGTTTGCCGTCCGGCAATATAACAATTACAACAGCAAGAAAATCAAATTTCAAAAAAATATTACCGACACGCTTTTTTTCAGAGCGCTTGCTAATAACAGCAGTGTTTTTGGATCTTTAATTGATGCGGCTGAAGAGGAAGAATGTAAAGAAATACTCTTGGTTTATTATCACCTGTTGACGAGTAAGACACCTCTTACTCCCAAACAATTAGATGACCGAATTGAAGAGTGGATGGAGAAAAAATTTGGCACTAAAATTGACTTCGACATCAATGGCCCCCTACGTAACCTGGAAGCAATACGGGGCAAAATTGTCAAAGATGGTGCGGAGACAGACAGTATTTCAGAAATACCTTTGCTGACATATGATGAAAAAGGCTTTTGCAAAATTCCATCTCTAGAAGATGCCAAAACAGTCATAGATTACGTTTGGGACAATGCTTTTCTCTACGCCAAATAATGTGCGATCGCTCTAAATAAAAAAGCTCTATCCAAGGCGATCGCTCCTAAAAAACCATACCTATTTTTAGAGTTGAGAATTGAAATTTACCTAACAATAAATATCAACTCTCAACTTAGTATTTATTTCTGGCTTTGGCAAG
>NZ_JACJUP010000124.1:0-9734 GCF_014748295.1 Planktothrix sp. FACHB-1355
TATATCGCTAACCGGAACAATTGCAGCTTTTTCTGGGTGGGATTTTAAATAAGTTTCATCTAAAGTTAGGAATTTTCTTAACTCCGAGATTAACTGCTGGAGACTGACAGGTTTGAGCAGAAAGCCATGACAGAGCGATCGCAATGCTTCTTGCTCTTCTTTTAAAACAGAAGCCGTAACCATGATAATAGGAATGTGTTTAGTGCGATCGTCTTTTTGCAAAAATTTACTGGTTTCGCCCCCATCCATGTTGGGCATTCGCCAATCTAATAAAATCAAGTCAATATCGTGAGTTAAGGCAACATTAATTGCCTCCAATCCATCTTTAGCCAACAGCAGGTTGTGTTTTGTGCCCGCGAAATAACCTTGGAGCAGATTGAGGTTAGATGGTACGTCATCAACAGCGAGAATTGTGGTAGCTTTAAAAATATCTAAGTTATTATCCAAATCTGATTGAACTGTGCTTTCTGTGGTAGAGTTTGTCACAGAAACTTCTGGGAAAGTGAAGGTAAAAGTACTACCATGACCCAGTTGACTTTGTAGCGTTACTTTGCCACCTAAAAGTTGAGTTAGTCTTTTGACAATTGCTAATCCTAAGCCAGTCCCACCATATTTGCGAGTGCTTTGCCCTTCCACTTGCAAAAAAGCATCAAAAATACTGTTTTGCTGATCGCTAGGAATACCAATTCCGGTATCTGCTACGGCAATTTCCAGACACACACTATTTTCTGAAATTCTCGTCTGAGAGCGAGCGGATATTTTGATACTACCGGATTCGGTAAATTTGAGAGCGTTGCCAACTACATTGAAAAGAATTTGGCGCAGACGTACTTCGTCGAACAGAATAGCTGTGGGTAAATTTTCATCTATTTCACTCAGCAAAGAAAGTTGTTTTTCTTGAGCTTTTTGGGAAAAAATTAGGCAAATCTCCTGAACTAATACCCGTAAATTTAGTGGCTCGTGGTGCAGTTGTAGCTTTCCGGCTTCAATTTTAGATAAGTCGAGGATATCGTTGATTAAGGCTAAGAGTGTTTTACCGCTAGCAGCAATAGATTGCAGGTAAAAACGCGGCTGGGATTCAGTGATGCAGTTTTGCAGTAAGTCGCAAAAACCCAAAATGGCATTCATAGGAGTGCGAATTTCATGGCTCATATTTGCGAGAAATTCGCTTTTGGCACGGTTGGCGGCTTCGGCGGCTTCTTTAGCTTTTTGCAGTTCGGCTTCTGCTTGTTTGCGAGCGGTGATGTCACGCACTATCAGCAAAACTTCATCCGTCTGAATTGGTACGATGCGTGTCTCTTCGTAATGTAATTTATCCTCGATCTGGAGTTTCTGTTCGTAGGTTTGAACTTCTCCCGTTTCTATAGCTCGCTGGATATAATTAAAGCGTTTTTGGGCTCGATCGGCAGGTAGGACATCAAAAATAGTGATTTTCTTTTGTTCCTGCTGAGAGTAGAGGATATTGAAGTCTTCTTCGGCATAGAAATCATCTAGATAAGTGCCGTCTCGGCGCATACGAACGAGTAAGTCGGGAATAGCTGCGATCAAAGCTCTGTTAGTAGCTTCGCTCTTTTGTAGGGCTTGTTCGGCTAATTTTCGCTCTGTAATATCCTGTACGGTGCCAAACAGTTTGACTACCTGTCCCGCTTCATCAAAAACAGCTTGTCCCTTGCCCAAAGTGTAACGCATTGAGCCATCCGGTCGAAAAATGCGAATTTCATGTTCGTAGTTTTTGCCTTCAGCGATCGCATATTTGACATTATGCTCTAGGAGTTTTATATCATCTGGATGAGTGAATTCTAAAAGTTTTTGGTAACTAGGTTCGAGTTGGCTGGGCTCAACTCCGTAGATGCGGAAAGTTTCCTCTGACCAGACGATCTTTTGGTTGATGAGATCGAAAGACCAATTGCCTAAATGAGAAATTTTCTGAGCTTCAGCTAGGGCGCTTTCGCTTTGGCGCAATGCTTCTTCTGCTTGTTTGCGAGCGGTGATGTCGCGTACTATTACCAAAACTTCATCCCCTTCAATTGGTACAATGCGGGTTTCTTCATGCTGAAGTTTACCTTCTACGAGGATTTGCTGTTCGTAGGTCTGAATTTCACCGATTTCTAGGGCTTGCTGGATATAATTAAGGCGTTCTTGGGCTCGATCGGCAGGTAGGATATCAAAAAGATTGACTCCTTCTCGTTTCTGGTGAGGGTTAATGATGTGGAAATTGCTACCCGCATAAAAATCTAAATAATTGCCGTTTCTGCTCATGCGAATGAGCAAATCGGGAATAGCTGCGATCAAAGCTTTGTTAGTAGCTTCGCTCTTTTGCAAAGCTTGTTCGGCTAGTTTTCGCTCTGTAATGTCTACCACGACTGTCCCCACCCAAACAGCATTGTTCTCTGGATTGGGAATGGGGAAATAAGAAGCCAGCCAGTAGCGAATCCCACCTGGTTGCAGGGGAACTTCTCCACTCACTTCTAAATTCAAAATCGGCTGACCTGTGGTAAGAACTTGTTGGTAAATCGGTTCGACAATAGGAGCTAGTTGAGGTAAAATTTCGCGAATTGTTTTACCGATATGCTCTGACATAGGTACGCCATTAATTTCTGCCAGAGATTCGTTCACTTTGACAAACTGCAATCGGTCATCAATAATATTTATGCCGAGCGGTGCAGAATTAAATAATACATTCAGTTGGGCTTCTCGGAAGGCAAGTTCTCTTTCCAAGGTTTTGCGATCGCTAATATCAATGGTGAACTGATTGACGAACCAGCAATCGGCTACTCGATCGTATCTAGAGGTCAATCTGGCTCCTAACCACCGCAGACTCCCGTCTTTGTGGTAGAATCGATACTCGAAACTGACAGTTTTTTCGGCAAAAACCTCACTAAATAAAGGAAGAATTATAGTTTCGAGATCCTCTGGCAGTATTCTTGACATCCAGATGGATTTATCTTCTAAAAATTCTTGGGGTTTATACCCAAAAATAGATTCGCAGCCACGGGAAAGATACTCAATATTCCAATTTCCATTGGCGAAGATTCGCAGCTGGATAATTGATGCGATCGGGCTGTTAATAATATCGCTTAATTTTGCTTCTGATTCGCGCAAATTTGTCTGGATGCGATCGAAACCTTCCCGCAATTGCTGCGCCATCTGGTTAAAAGAACGCGCCATGCGATCGAGTTCCCGCACGGGCAAATGTTCGGGAATTTGCACATTTAGATTGCCTTGTGCAATTGCTGCTGAAGTTTCGCTGAGGGTGAGAATTGGACGGGCAATCCGGTTGGCAATTAGGATACCCAGGAGGATCGTTATTATCGCTGCCAATACCGTCAGCCGAATAGTATATTGAGTATTAATATCGATCTTGGCCATGAAGTCAGACTTCGGTACAACCGTCACGATCGACCAATTCAAGCCATACTTATCTTTGTATGGTTTTACTTGGGAGAAATAGGTTTTCCCGTTCTCGATAAATTGCCACTGCTGAAGGCGATCGATCTCGTTCAAATTAAACTGCGATTTTATATTGCGACTGACAGCTTGAATTAGAGGATTCTGACTTTGAGTTGCCAAAATTCGCTTAAATTTACCATCCCTGGTTTTAATAAAAGGTAATTCATCTGTGGAACTGGCGATTAAAGAGCCATCGTTTTCCATGAGAAAAACAACACCTGTATTCCGCAGTTGCAATTGGTTGATAAAATCATTTAATTTGCTCAAATTCAAATTAAACTCAAATGCTCCTACAAATTTTTTATTGACATTATAAATAGGTAAAATTGCTTTAATATGAATTTCAGTGCCATCACCTGATGTATAGACTGAACTCCAGATTTCTCTTTTTGTTTGTTTGGCTAATTTATACCAGGGCTGCTGTCGAATCTCCCCATTTTGTGGAGATTGTCCCATTTTTATAAATTTAGATAGCTGACCGTTTGAGTTAATAGCGTACTGTTCAAATTTTCTAATATCGGGGTTGTTTGCAATCTTAAGTATCAGTTTACCGTCGATGGATTCAACGATTCTCAAATCTCCCTCTTCATTGGCGTATAAAATACTTTGAATGTTATCAAAATTGGAGATTTGCCAGATCAGATGACGTTCTACCGCATTGATGTTCTGGGGGTCAAGTTGGCCGAAACGCACAGCGTTAGCGTTGCTGCGATCGATCTGCTCAGGTTGTTCTAGGTAGTGATCTAAGTAGAGGTGGACGCGATCGCCAACTTCAATCATCAACTGGTGTGCCAGTTGCTCTACTTCTGAGCGGCTATTCTGAAGTGAAAAATAGTTGGTCAGTCCTACTGCGATCGCCACTAGCAGCACGAAGGGGACGACGAGGATGAGCCGCAGGGGGATTTTCAGTCGGTGGAACGGGAGGAACGATCGCATAATTTACGTAGCCTAAGCAAAAACTGACTATTTTCCATTAAACATATCCCAAAATTCTGGTGGGGTAGGCATCCTGCCTGCCCTTTGAGATTCTTTTGGAAGAGATGTCTATTCTTCTTTTGTTTAAACTAGCTTAAATTTTGAAACACATTCTCAGAGATATGCCGCGAGTATCCCTAATTGCTTTAAAATATTAGGCAAATCCCCCAGTTGAGGCGATCTTAAAATATTATAAATTAGGGGCGATCGCTGGCAATGTAGGTGCTGCCTTACCCCAGGCTAACCCAACTTGTCAGTTTCAGTAGTTCGTTTTCGCTTCCCTGATGCTCAAAGCATTTTAGACTGTTGACTTTTTAACGAATGCTCGTGCAGCGGTAATATTTTTAAGCCAACCCACAATTCAATGACTTTTGAATGATTGACTTTTGTAGCTCATGTCTTCTCTTGATACAGCAGATCTTTCCTCTATCCAATTCCTTCAACGCCAAGCGGCGTCGTTGTTGCTATACCGATCGGTTTTAAGCGACCCACCGGGTATAGCTTTCTTGGAACTGCTCGATGCTTTGAAACGCTGGGATGCGGAAGGGCTGATTTACTTGCAAGCTTATGGCAAGTGGTTCCAAGCTATAGCCGCCACAAATAAAAGTTGGCAGGATTACTTAATTTGGCAAATTCTCAGAAACGATAACCCGTTTACCCAGCAAGCGCAACGGCAAGATTTCGCAAGTTTACCATCGGCTTTAGTAGCAGCAGTTCAGCAAGATTTACAAGCGTTACAAAGTCTTTACGAATGCAGCGGTGCGGAACTTAGTTGCTGGGTACAAGAAGCATCGAAACTGCCGCTGGCACCTGTGGTTTGGTATCGAGAACAAGATGAAATCAGCTATCTATCCGATGCAGAAAAAAAAGCGATCGCCTCTCTGCAAGAACTGGATAATTGGACAGATGCTGTCGAAGATTTGGCCGCTTATTACCGGGAGTGCGGTACGGGGATTTTGGCTGAATATCAAGCATTGCGCTGGCAGTCCGGTCAGTTGTTGGGCATTGCATACCCCGATACCATCAAAATCAAGGAACTGGCGGGATATGAGTCCCAGCGAGATGCTTTGATGAAAAATACCGAGTTTTTATTGTTAGGTTATCCAGCGCTTCATGTCTTGCTTTACGGCAGTCGCGGTTCGGGAAAATCTTCTTTGGTGAAGGGATTATTGAATGAGTATGCCAATCGCAATCTCCGCCTCATCGAAGTGTCAAAATCTGACTTGAAAGATTTATCAAAAATTGTCGAACTGTTGCGGAACGTACCGCAGAAGTTTATCATTTTTGTAGATGACCTCTCCTTTGAAGAAGATGACGATGCTTTCAAGGCTCTTAAAGTTGTCCTGGAAGGGAATATAACTGCTCGACCTCAAAATGTGGTAGTTTATGCTACTTCCAATCGGCGTCATTTGATTCGCGAATTTTTTAAAGATCGACCTGCTCCCAGCGATGAGGAAGTTCATGCTTGGGATACAGTACAGGAGAAGCTTTCGTTTAGCGATCGCTTCGGTCTTACTCTCACTTTTGAACCTGCGGATCAAAAAACTTATTTAACAATTGTGCGCCATTTAGCAGAGCAAGCTGGAATTACTCTTCCTCTAGAAGAATTAGAGTACCGCGCTCTCCAGTGGGCAACTCGTCACAACGGACGATCCGGTAGAACGGCTCGACAATTTGTTGACTATCTGAAGGGAGAATTGGCAACTTTGGATGGATAATTTTAGATTAAATTAATTTTTTTTGATAACGTGATAGAGATAAATGTGCTACTAATAGTGAGATCGTAGTACCAGAAAGAGGAAAATACAATGGGCTTGTTCGATAAAATAGCAGGCGGTCGCAAGCAAACCCAAACAACGCTAGGGCCAGCGGAAGCATTTGCGGCGATCGCATTGATTGCAGTAGCGGCAGACGGTTACGTTACCGATTCGGAAGCGCAAGCCATTAGCACTATTTTATCTCGGATGCAACTGTTCAGGAGCTATCCGGGTGACGTAATGAGAAAAATGATTGATCGACTCCTGGGTATTTTGCAAAGGGAAGGCCCAGAAACCCTGTTTAATGCCGCAATGTCTACGCTTCCGGATGAACTGAAAGACACAGCTTTTGCTGTAGCAACTGATATCGTTTTGGCAGATGGCGAAGTCACCGAAGAAGAAGAAAAACTTTTGAACGATCTCTACCGCGCTTTAGAAATAACTGAAGAGACTGCTGTCAAAATTATAGATGTCATGCTGATAAAAAACAAAGGTTAGAAGTTTATTCAGCAAACTGCAAGGTCATCCAGGCTGGCAATTTTTGATTAAACTAATGTAGGGTGTGTATTAGCACCCTACAGTTATGAGTTAATGCCAACAGACGCCTCATAAAATCCAAACATCAAACTAAGAAACCACACAAACCCGAAAATAATTTTCTTCATTCAACTTTCAAATTTGCAATCTGTTGAGAAAACCACACAGCAGCGGTAATATTAGTTCCTTCGTTCAGACGTTCCAAAGTTTGCTCTAGCAAAGAAATAGGCAACCCAGCAAGTACGACAGACTCGCTACACTGTTGATATTTACCACTTTCCTGTAGCCGAAATGCGATAACCTGTCTGCCTCGAATATTAACCACCCAGTATTCTGGAATTCCCAAATCGGCATAAAGTTTTTTCTTTTCATCCAAGTCAGTCGCTATAGTTGTGTCAGCTATTTCACCCACCAAATCCGGTACTCGCCACCTATTTAAATCAATTCGACGCAGTTCGCCTTGTTGCCATTGTGGAACTCCTTCACCGATGTACAATACTAAATCTGGTGCTGCTGCTTGTGTGTTCGCCTTCTCCAGCAAACAGCGTCCAAAAGAAGCTGCTATTTGTTGTGTAAAGCGACTGAACCAGAAGCCAAACAGCATGATGAACAGGTCGCTAACACTGGCGTGATTGATTCCTTCTGAACCCATATCAATTAAAAGTCGATCCCGATTAAAAAACAGCCTGATTCTCTCTAAGGTTTCTGCATCGCGACAAGCTAAGTAGTCTGACCAAGTAGCTGGTTTCCACTGGGGTAAACCTGTGGCGAGGACTGTTTGGATATCTGTAGGAGTGGCGGTAGTCATAGCGATGACACCAATTATGGTTGTATAACAATTATAGCTGTAATTTTGTGGGAGATTAGCGAAGAAATGCCTTTTTCTTATACTCGGACAATTCGCTTTCAAGATACCGATGCAGCAGGCGTCGTTTATTTCGCCAATGTTTTGCCAATGTGTCACGAAGCCTACGAAGAATCCCTGGTAGCATCTGGGATTAATATTAGATCGTTTTTCAGTACTAACTCAGGAGTTGCCATTCCCATCATCCATGCTAGCGTTGATTTCCTTCGCCCGATGTTCTGTGGCGACAAGATAATTATTTACTTGTTTCCGAAAAGTTTAACTAGCAATAAGTTTGAAATTGAATATCAAATTTTCGATACTAAGCAGCAGCAGCTAGCCAAGGCAATGACTAGACACGCCTGCATCGATCCTACGAGTAGAAGTAGAAAAGAATTGCCCACAGACATTATTGACTGGCTGCAAGATTGGAACGATCTGGATGCGACAAAATAGCTATTTGTTGTATTTGTTCGCGATTGATTTTACCCTGCGCGTTACGCAGCAAACTTTCTACAGGTATCCAATATTTGGGTCGTTTGAAGTTACTTAATTTATCTAAAATTGCGGTTTGCAGCTTCTCGGTGTCAACTGCTGGATGCTTGGGAACGTACACAGCCGTCACCGCTTGACCCCAATGCCGATCGGGTATGCCAATGACGCAGACATCGCTAACTAGATCGGTCGATCGAATCGCCGCTTCCACTTCCGATGGAAAAACATTTTCGCCGCCAGTGATAATTTTATTGCTGTTACGTCCGACAATATTTAAGTAACCTTGTTCGTCAAAAAATCCCAAATCATCCAGTTGTAAAACTCCCTGCTTTTCTCTAACAAATGACCTATCCGGATAATAACCAAGCGCCAATGAATCAGCCTCAATGCTAATGATACCAGCCTTATTCACACCTAATATCTCGCCATTTGGACTGCAAATTTTTACTTGTGCATGAGGTAAAACCTGTCCGCAACTATTATTTCCTTTGATAAAATCTTCTGGTTTGAGGGTGACAATTTGCGAGGCGGTTTCTGTCATCCCGTAAGTGAGTGCTAACCGAATTTCATGGTGTCTCGCTTGTTCCAGAAGTTCGTGCCAAGCTGTAGCACCTCCTAACAGAACTGTTTGAAACTGAGACAACCATTGTGGGGTACTCTGTAACAGACGTTGCAGTTGAGTTGGCACTAAAGATATGAAAAATTCCGCTGGTTCGACTTCGCATTTTTCACCAGCTTCTATTGCTTTGAATGGCATAATCGCCAGTTTTCCGCCAGTGAGGAATGAGCGCATAAATTGCATCAAACCGCTGACATGATAAAGCGGTAATACGCAAAAAGAATTGACTGTATTTATATCGAAATATTGGATAAATCCTTGCACGGATGCTGTCAATGTTTCCCAAGTGTGGATGGCAAAGCGAATTTCACCCGACGAACCGCCCGTGGGAATCATAATTCGATTTTGGATTTGAGATTTTTGATTTGGGATTGAGGAGTTTTTGGGCGGGATATTGCTTTTTGCCAGTTGTCCCCAAATTATGTCTGGTTGGACTAATTCAAAAACTTGTTGCCATTCCGCTTTTACCCAGTCAGGATTGCAGAGAAATACGGGGCACCCGGCGGCTGTTGCAACGATGAAACCGGCTAAAAAGCGCACTGGATTGCGTTCTGCTAAGATAATTTTTGGTGAGTTTTTATGTTTGGATATTTGGATTAATTCTAAATGTAATTGTTCGACAAGTTGAGTAAATTGATGGGTGTTGTAACCAATTAGCCAATTACTTGGCAGGTGAGACACCTGCCCCACAAGATCTAATGGGGGTTGTTCCATAAATTTTCAAGCCACGTTTCCTCATCTTCATTAAACCAGTGATTGACGCCAAAACCAACTGCTCGATCGCGATGAGAAAGTTCAGCTGCAAGGTTAAGTGCAGCTTGTCTGCCAATAACTGTTTCAAAAACAGATGAAAAGACGACATCAATGTCATGTTGCTGACAAAATTGACGCAGAAGTCTGGGGGAACCAACTATGCCGGGTTTGATGACAAAAATACTTCGCCAACCTTTTTCGTAACAGGTTTGCAATTGGCTAAGTGTGGCAACGGATTCGTCTAATGCTATTGGGGTAGAATAGCGGTTAGCTAAATCTAACATGGCATCAAATTGCTCGACGG
>NZ_JACJUP010001240.1:0-1978 GCF_014748295.1 Planktothrix sp. FACHB-1355
CCGCTCGCTCAAAATAGGTGAAGGTAAACCATCTCAGCAATATCCCGAAGAAAATTGGCACTCTTTTCGGGAAATTTTGCGGCGGTTGCACGCTGAAGGTATTTATATTCATTCGGAACAACTAGCTGAATTCTTTCTAGCGCACGGACTACCTGTAGATTTGTCCTACGTCCCGCAGCGTTTGAAAGAAAAAGCTATTGACATCAATAATAATTACCGAGGCGATATGGCGCGTAGTGAAGAAGTGGACGATGGCACTGTTTGGGATTTTATATAGCTCAGATGAGATAATCTATCTTATCTATAGTGAATCTATAGTGAAGTTAGCAGGGTAAAGTTCTGTAAGGCAATTTTGTTGTTTCAAGCTGAATGAAAAATACTACCAATCTCGATCGAAACGAAATCCCAGAAGCCAGTAACTCGGAGGAAGACATATCGCTGACATCCGAACAGTACCAGCGTAAGATGCAGCGACGTAAGGAAGTGCAAGAACAGCGGCTGGCTGAGAGAACAATAGAAAAGGGTTTAATAATTGTTCACACTGGCAATGGCAAGGGGAAAACTACTGCTGCTTTGGGGATGGTGCTGCGATCGCTCGGTCACGGTTACCGCGTGGCGATCGTACAATTTATTAAAGGAGCCTGGGAACCAGCCGAAAAAGCTGCCTTCAGTCGCTGGGCCGACCTGCTAGAATTTTACGCGATGGGAGAAGGCTTCACTTGGGAAACTCAAGATAGAGAGCGAGATATTCAGAAAGCTCACCAAGCGTGGGAAACGTCGTTAACTTTTATCCGCAATCCTGAATATAAACTGGTGCTTCTCGATGAAGTCAATGTCGCCTTGAAGCTGGGATACTTGACAGTGGAGGAAGTTCTAGCCGGACTGGAACAAAAGCCAGAGCAAACTCATGTTATCCTAACTGGCAGAGGCGCACCGCGAGCTTTAATCGATCGAGCCGACTTAGTGACAGAAATGACACTCATCAAGCATCCGTTTCGCGAACAAGGTGTAAAAGCTCAACCGGGTATCGAATATTAATTTTGGATTTTGGATTTTGGATTTTAGATTTAATCCAAAATCCAAAATCTAAAATCTAAAATTTATTGATAGTTCGCCTTACACATACTCAAAATGCGTTGGTCGTTTTCGCTAACGCTGGTAATCTGGTGATAGTCTTGCAGTTTTACCGTTAAGGGAAAAGTGACAGCATCAAATCTGTTGCTGGGAGAAGTGCTTCCGACAGCTACAGGTTGAAACTCTTGTCCCTCATCCGGAGTTTCCTGAGCGATTTCTGCATCGGGAGAAGCTAAACTCACTTTCAGCTGCTGTGCTTGCAGGGTGCCTCGAAAACAACTAAACTCGGAGCTGGGCATATAGAAAGCGCCGATCGCTTGCCCATCCCTTACCTCAAACACCATATATTCCTGGCCGATCTGTTCTGGCTGCGAAGACTTACCATACAAGTAAACTCCATCAGCTAACTGTTTGAACGATCCAGTTCCCCTCGTGCTGGCAGTATACTCCTCAGATGGAGATACTGACTTAGCCTCCACAAATTGGTGTTCTCCTGGTGTGACAGTCACTTCGGAAGGGTTGGCCAGTACGGCGCTGGCGTTACCGTTGGCAAGGCTGGCCATCAGCATTAACCCAGCCAGTGGGACTCGCAAATACTTTTGCTGGTGACGCGATTGTAAAAAAGAATGTTTCATAAAATTTAACACTGTAGCTACCCCTGATGAATTGCAATTAAAACGGAAATATGTTTTAATTCAGACTTGTCCAAAGCTTTAGAAAGTGCAGTTCCCTCAACTAAAACTTTTTCCTTATTCCCAAACAAAGCTTTGGTAAACTCGGATGCAAAAACTTTCTCTTGCTTCCCGAAACTGGCTATGTTGCCAAATATAAATTTTGCCCGCTTTAGCTTTGCAGGCGCAGTTATTATAGACAAACTCCAAAACTCCTCACAATAACAGTCTAA
>NZ_JACJUP010001241.1:0-1977 GCF_014748295.1 Planktothrix sp. FACHB-1355
CCGTTTAACTGGATAAAGTTAAACCCAAGAAAAGTTATTAAAGATACGTCTTTCGCACTTTTATTTTTAAAAATTATCAAGGCTTGTGGAATAAATAAACTGGCATTGAACACAAATCCTAATCCGAAAAAGAAGGTAACTATTTCTTTCATGGCGTTTGTCGATCGCTCAATAAATAGAGGACTGTCAGCGTCGCCAACAATCCCCCATTATACTCGCTAATTCTCTCCCCTATTCTTATCTACGCGCAGGGAAGCATATTGGCCTTTAATCTCTTGGTTGAAAAACTTACCTTTTGAGTTAGAATCTCGGAAAATTTTCCAAATTTCCCTCTCCACACCAAAGTATTGGTAGATTGTCCCGCTTATAAATTGTATTTGCAAGATTTGGCGGGATTCATCGTAGCCAATCGCGGATGCCATAGTCGATCGCACCGGTAGCATCGCGATCGGTTTCTCTCCTTTAACAGTGGAAAAGTAAGCGACTTCACTATTAGCGATATAGGCAATTTTTTGGAGTCCTTTATAAACCGTACTCGGTGCTGGAATCTCGACATATTCCTGTTCTCCTTCCCGGTCTAACAACAGTCCCAAATATCCTTCTGCATGACCGATCGCCACTATATTTTTCAGGTCAATACTGACTAACCGCATCGGATTATCCTGAATTTCTATAAAAACTTGTTTTGGGGAAACTTGCCTATTAAAATTATAGCATTTTCCTGTATAATCCTACCCTCTCGTATCCGCTAACATCCGATGCCTAAAACATTTGCGATCTTATCTGCGTTAATCTGCCTAATCTGCGGTTAAATTTTAACCAACAATGCCAACAGACAATCCAAGACATCATTCTTTCTCACCGATGCTAGCGGACAGGATATAATTTATGAATTACCCCGAAAGCTACACTACAAAAGCTGAGTCACACTAATCGGCACACCACCTTTTTCCAAAGATTCCGTCATAGCACGCAGAATTTGCACTAAATTAGCGCCCACCAAACCCGAAGAAACCGTTGAAGGCGCGTTCTGACTAACGCAGCTAAGAAAGTGTTCGCAAACTCGCTTTAAAGGTTCTCCCGATTCCAGATTCACAACTTCGCGGCTTTGATTTATAGGCTCGAATTTATTGCCCTTTTGCTCAAAAGTTCCGTGCTGTACAGTCAGGGGTGATTCTGTCAATAATTCATCAAAAATTAAGGTTCCTTGACTGCCTACAACTGCCAGACGCCGTTGCTTATCGGGATTCGACCAACACAGATGAATATATGCTTGAAATCCGCTGGGATAAGTCAGCGTCACCCATACCAAATCGGCTAATCCATTTTGCAGCCAAACGTTGCCAGTAGCTTGGACTTGAGAGGGAGTTTCCCCCAGCCAGCTATTGAAAATGGCGATATCGTGAATAGCTAAATCCCACATTGCATCGATATCCTGACGCACTGGGCCAAGGTGGGTTCTAGCAGCGTAGCCATATCGCAATTCTCCCAATGTTCCCTTTTGCATCACCGCTTGTCCGCCAATGACTGCGGGATGAAATAAATACGTGTGGTCTACCACAAGTTGACGTTGCTGTTGTTCTGCAAGGCGACAAAGTTCGTAGCACTCATCCGGGTAGAGAGTTAAAGGTTTTTCTGCCAGAACGTGATAGCCTTGCTGGAGGGCGTCAGCGATTAAGTTATAGTGGGTAGAAGCTGGGGTGACGATCGCCACAGCCTCCAGTTCCGGCAATTCTCGCACCTGTTCCCAATTAGTTGCCAGAACTACACTCTCATCTAATTGATAGCGCGATCGCAAAGCTGCCAACCGATCCAAATTCGGGTCTACCACCGCCACCAAAAGCGCTTGGGGATTTTCTAAGAAGTTTCGTACCAAGTGGACACCCCAACGCCCAGCCCCCAATACAGCAACTTTAATAGTCATTTGTCCCCCGATTTTGGATTTTGGATTTTGGATTTTGGATTAGCTTTGCCTTG
>NZ_JACJUP010001242.1:0-1909 GCF_014748295.1 Planktothrix sp. FACHB-1355
TTCAATATTTTCATCTAAAACTTTAATGTTATGCTTTAATATAACATCTCTAAGTTGTTGATTTCCCCAATTATCGATTTCTCTTGACAAATCTCTAGAGAACTGATTGATATAATCTTTGATCAGTTTGTCTTGACTCCAAGCCGGATTATGTTCAGAATGCCATCTCTCGGCTCTTTCAATCATCCGGTCGCCTAATCCTTCATACCACTCATTCCAAGATTCAGCCGCCTCTTCTAACACTTTTTCTATCAGTTGATCTGCTAACAAACGAATTTTCACATCTCGTCCACTAGCTGCGCCAATTTTTTCTAATATTTCATGCTTTTGACTTTCAGAAATTTTTATTTTTCCATCTACAACTTCTACCGCTTGAGTTAGTCCATCTAACCCTGAGTCAATTAAATCTTTAATTTTACTAACGAATTTCTTTATTTGTAGAGAGCCACGCTCAACAGTCAGGAATTGCTCGATCGAGTTAGTGAAAGCCTGAAAGTCTTTGAGATATTCATTCTGCTTTCCTTCCAAAATTGCTTTCAATGCAGCCTTAGCCGAAATGTAGTGAATGCGGTTTTTACCTGCAAGTAGATTTTTATCCCTGACAAAACTTTCAAGTCGCTGTCTCACATCAAGGCGATCTTGTTCATCATCCAAGGAATCCATGAAATTAACTACTATAAATAAATTTTCGGCAGGTTCGTCTTCTTTTCCCCCATTCAGTTGATTTCTGACATCCTGTAACAATTCTTTTTCCTTTTCAGGCAAAAGACGCATAGCATTGGTCAGAAAAATAGCTGCGTCTGTATCCTTAAGCAATTTTTGAGTAATAGCAGTTCTTTCTGGGTGTTCGTTTAATCCTGGTGAATCAATGATTTCTACACCGCTTTTGCATAAATCCAAGTCAGGATGCTCAAAAATAATTTCGTCTAGATTAGAGTTTGAAAGCTCCTCGCTGCGATGCTCTAGGGCTGCTTCTTTAGAAATAGCTGCTTTAATTTTATATTGGTCAAATGGAATGTCTTCTTTACGTCCATCTTTATAGCAGCAAATTACCCGTTTTTGCGCTCCATATCTGAGGACTGTCACCGTACCGCTACAGGGAATCGCCCTTACAGGTTGAATCTCTTCACCAAGCAGAGCATTCAATAAAGTTGATTTGCCTTGGCTAAACTCTCCGATAACTGCTACTCGGAAGCGTTGAGATTGTAATTTATGAGATATTTTTCCTATCTCATCTGGAAGAGTGTAAGGTAGAAACTCATTATCTACACAATCTTTAATTATTTGATAAAACTGATGACATAAATTGTCTATTTGCTCTCGCGATTTTTGGAATTCTTTTAGTTGTTCGTAAGAAAAAGAACGCTTTTGTTGAGTCGCTTTGGGTTCTGGTTTAGTAGGTAGAACTGCCAGCAGTTCGCTAGCAGCCTCCAAAAATATAGTATCTAGTTCTTGGAACCGAGCAGGGTCGAGTAGAGATTGTACCTCTTCTAAAGCATTTGGTTCCACGACTCCTTGATGACTGAAGCTAGCTTCTAAGACTGCTAAGTATCGAGGGTCAACTTTTAAATTATTGGCGATGACCTGCAAATACTTTTTCTCGCGAGCGTCCATGTCTCCGTCTGCGGCTGACATTTGATAGCCAAAGCCAAGCAGCAACAGCCTTTGTGGTGCAGTAAGCGGAGCCATCAGGATCACTAACTCACTGGATTTTTTGTAAATCTGTAGCTGTCCGGCTCCCTTCAACATTAGCTGTATTAATTGACGCACGTTACCCTCTGTAGGAACAAATCTGTTGAGAGTGGCTTGCAGCCGTTGCTTTTCCTGCGCTGTCACTACACCATCTACATAGATTACGCCTAACAGAAGCGTTACCAAAGCAGCTAGAAAAATTACAGGCGGAGTGAGA
>NZ_JACJUP010001243.1:0-1911 GCF_014748295.1 Planktothrix sp. FACHB-1355
TATCTTGAAGTTCTATTGTTCTCATCTATTTCTTATATTTCTAAGCTATTTTAAAAAAAAACCTAAGACTGAAGTAGTTTCTTTTATGTCTCATAAGCAGATTTTGCTCATTGACCATGAGGTTTCTGTTCGAGAAGTTTTGCAGATTTGCTTAAGCAGTGTTGGTGGTTGGCGGGTTATATCTGTGGTTTCTATACAAGCAGGCTTAGAAAAGCTGTGTATTGAGCGTGTGGATGCCATTCTTCTAGATACACCAAACTTAGAAACTGATGGTATCGCTTTTATTCAAAAAATTAAAAATGACCCATTGATTCCAGCTATTCCAGTTATTTTTATTACGGCAAAGGCCAAAAACTTTTTGTTGAATCAATTACCAGCTTGGCAAATCGCCGGGGTGATTGCTAAACCATTTAATGCCATGACTTTACCGATTCAAGTGGCTGGAATTTTGAACTGGAGTCTAGGTTCTGAATTTATTGATTGAGCGATTTCTGAAGATTTTATTTCTTGTTTATGAAGGTGCATCATTCGCTAACAATAACCCTTTAATAAATTGGAAAAATGGAATTCTTCCTTAATGTACTTAATGCCATTCATAATCCCGATCGGCAAGGCAGCATGGAACAACTTGAAATGATATTCAATACACTTAATCAAGTGGCGACTAAGCGAGGAATTGAGTCTGCTCAGATGCAAGAAATAATCACAGCGTTGGGCAGATTTCTCCGTCCCGTCTTGCAACACCAGCAGAGAATGATGGGTGACAAGTCGTTAGAGAATTTGATTGCTCAAATGACAGATGCAGAAACAACCGCAGCGACTATCCACCTGCTTATTTCACCACAGTTGCATCAGCAGATTGTTCAAGGTATTTCTCAAAAAACAGGTATCAGTGCAAACAGGCTTCAAGGCATCCTGCCCACAATTATGACTGCCGTGATGGGGCTATTGTATATGGGTGCCAGTAAACCTGGAGTAAGTAGTTCCAATTCTGTTCTCAGTGCTTTTGTCGATCGCGATACAGAGTTAGTTCTCGGTGATGTTTTGCAGTCTGCCGAGTCGTTTCTTAATTCCTCTCTAAGATCCGATAATAAAAGGTAACTTCTTGGCAATCGAAAAAAATTAAACCAACTTCTCAATTTCCCCCTCAGTACTTAGCACTCCTATCAAAACTTCACCTTTTAGTACCGTAACATCTGTAACCGTGCTTTCTTGTAATTGCGGGAGTGCTGAATCACTTGAGTCAATTTTAGGACGGATCAGAATCAGAATTATTCCAACTAGCACCATTGCGGCACCAATGAAACTGCGAGTAGAAAAGGTTTCACCGAGGAGCAAAAATGCGAAAATTGCCCCGAAAACAGGTTCTAGAGCCAAGAATATTGCCGTATCCTGGGCAGATGTCCATTGCTGTGCAAGTGTTTGGCATAAAATTACTAGGGCAGTGGCAACTACGCCAAGGTAGATTAGGAGACCTAAACTTGTTTGAATTGCCTCAATGTTTTCTATTATTTCGGGAGCAGCCCACAATATGCCTAACAATGCTACAACCCAAAGCTGAATTGTCACCAATGGTATGGGTGAGTGGTGTGGCGAAAATATCTCCAGCACAATGATATAAGCGGCATCACTAAGGGCAGATGCCAACAACCAAAAGTCGCCCATCAGAGCTTCCCCACTCTGCCAAGACATCACCCCAATTCCGGTAAAAGCCAGAATCGCTGCTAGTATCATCCTTATGGATAGGCGCTTGCGAAACAGTAGCTCAAACAGGGTGACAAAGATCGTGTTGAGACCGAAGATAAAAGAAGCTTGGTTGGCATAGGCAGTTTCCAATCCAAGAGTTCCCGTAGCAAAAATCACAAAAAGTAACACTCCGAGAATTGCCCCGTCACGGAGTAAATTTAGATT
>NZ_JACJUP010001244.1:0-1902 GCF_014748295.1 Planktothrix sp. FACHB-1355
TTGGCCGCCCTAAAAGCGTTAACGAACAATATCTAGAGCGTTTAAAAGAACTGGTAAGCCAGAGCCCGAAAGAATTTGGCTATCCATTTCGACGCTGGACAGCACAATGGCTGAGTAAGCATCTAGCCAAAGAGTTGGGTATTGAAGTGAGCGATCGCCATATCAATCGCTTGCTCAAAGACATGGGACTATCCACCCGGCCAAAACCAACTCCTGTCGAGGATATCGCACCAAATGCCAACCGTTTAGCGATTCGCGATTTAACGGAAACCTCCGTTTCAGTTTCCCCCGAATTTTGGCCTTTCAATTCCATTCGTTGAGATTGTAACTATGGTTCAGAATCAATCCGATTTATCTATTTCTAATGAACTGCTGGAAAAAACTCTAGGGCAATCTTTTCTAGAAAAAGAACTAGCAGCAGTGCGTCAAAATATTCAAGTTTTAGAGCCTCAGCCACTAAAACAATTTTGGAATTCACAAAACGCTGAAGGTGGCATCTGCATTATTATTGCAGGGAAAGTAAGATTAACTCATAGTCAGAGTGATAAACCTCTTTCATTAAAAGCAGGGGAATCATTTGGTGAGCTAACCTTATTTCCAGAAGAATCCTTTGAACCTTACTCAGCAAAAGCTACCAAAGATGCACTAACAATCTATTTTCTTCCCAGCCAGTACCTTGCCAACCTAAGTCGCAAATATCCTAAAATTCGAGAGCATCTTCATCAGCAGGCTGTTTGGCGAGATTCCCTACTCAGAGGAACTGACACTCCCACAGCAAACCAAAAAAAGAGTGAAAGAGAGACAACTTTTCTCGATCGCCAATCACCAGTTCAGCCAAAAAACCAGAAAAAAATTAGTAAAGCTTACTTTCCCAGCCCCACGTTACAAGTGGGCCACTTGTGGCAGCGCATTATTCGTCGTTATCCCTTCTTCGCACAACAAAGTGCATCAGACTGCGGTGCTGCTTCCTTAGTAATGGTTGCTCGCTATTGGGGGAAGCGCTTTAGCGTTAACCGCCTGCGAGATATGGCTAATGTCGATCGCAATGGTGCTTCTTTACGAGGTTTATCAGCAGCAGCGGAAAGTATCGGATTCTCTACCCGACCCGTGAAAGCCAGTTTAGACCAATTGGCAAAACAAAACCTACCTGCGATCGCGCATTGGGAAGGCAAGCACTACGTTGTAGTCTACGAAATCACCCGCAAGCACGTCATCGTAGCCGATCCAGCCATCGGTCAACGCACCCTTACCCACGCTCAATTTAAAACTGATTGGACTGGCTATGCTTTGTTATTGCAACCCACAGTTTTTATTAGAGATGCCAAAGAATACAGTACCCCATTTTGGCAGTTTTTTGAGTTAGCTAAACCACACGGTATTGTATTATTTGAAGTCTTCATTGCTTCCGTATTTATCCAAATCTTTGGATTGATTACGCCGCTATTCACTCAAATGATTTTAGACAACGTAGTTAAGCACCAAAGTCAGTTAACTTTAACCACTTTCGGGGTTGGTTTGCTAATTTTTAGCTTGTTCCGAGTAGCGATGACTGGACTGCGGCAATATCTGCTAGACCAAACAGCAAATAGAGTATTTACAGCAACAATCTCGCCAATCTTTACCGCCAATTAACGGTAACATTCGGTTTGATAAAGTTACTTTCCGTTATCATCCAGAAAGCGATATCAATGTTTTGGAAAACCTCAGTTTTGAGGTTAAACCAGGACAAACTGTAGCCTTAGTTGGTCGTAGTGGTTCTGGAAAAACAACGATTTCTAAACTTATTTTGGGGCTTTATCCTCCTACCGATGGGAAAGTGTTGATTGATGGTCAAGATATAAATAGTATCTTGTTGCGATCGCTCCGTTCTCAAATAGGTGTAGTTGACCAAGATACCTTCCT
>NZ_JACJUP010001245.1:0-1915 GCF_014748295.1 Planktothrix sp. FACHB-1355
CAACAGCTTCGGCAAAAAATACAGTATGAACCCCAATATTTGCCCCTATATCTAATACCAAATTTCCGGGCTGTACGAATTGTTTAAATAGAACGATTTCACCTTCGCAGTACTCGCCATAGAGGTCTAGAGACCTGCCAATATAGGTATCATTTATGTTGTAAAGAAAAACGCCGTGACGGCATTTCTTTAAACGGTTGAAACCATCGACAGGAAGTAGAGTTTTTTCCTCGTAGCTAATTGTCTGTGTGAGTTTGTCTTGAGTGAGTTTGTCGGTAATTGCACTTGACTGGGATTTTGCGATCGCGTTTTCTAACGCCACAGCTACTCGTTCAAATACTTCTGCCCAATCTCCCGATCGCAACTGGCGGAACAGGCGCATAGTGGGATACCAGGGGGTATCTTCGCGATCGAGCATCCATCGCCAGTCAGGTACTTTTGCCAGCACCAGCCATAATGGTTTTCCCAACGCTCCTGCCAAATGCGCTACCGACGTATCTACACTGATAACCAGATCTAGTTGCGCTACAGCAGCGGCGGTATCTGCAAAATCATGGAATTTTTCGCTTAAATCCTGTACTTTTTCCCCTATGCCTAATTCGGACAATTCGGCAGTTTTTGCACCTTTTTGCAAACTGTAAAAGGCAATTTGTGGAATATTTAATATAGATAAGAAATTGCTCAATGAACAAGAACGGTAGCGATCGTTTTTATTAGCGGCATTCCCTGCCCAAACTATTCCTACTTTTAGTAGCATTCCGGGCGGTACTTCGAGTGTAAAAGGATATGGTTGAGGAGGTAAAAGGTAGGGAATTTGGGCGGGAATTGTTTCTAAAGTAGTACCCAAAATATGGGGTAAACTCATAAACGGGGCATGAACGTCAAACTCAACTTGCGTCCCCATAGTTACTAACTGTTCGATACCAGCGACGGTGTTAAACAATCGTCGCTGCGATTCGTAACACATGACAATGACACGCCCGCCGCGTTGTGCCACAAGGGGAGCGTAGCGGATAAACTGAATACCGTCACCAAATCCTTGTTCGCAAACAAGCAAAATTTTTCGTCCTTGCAAATCAGATCCATCCCAGAGGAGGGATTGGGGTAAATGGAGGCGGATGAATTCTTTTATTTGCCAGCGCCACTCTGTTTCGGCAAATCCGTTTTTGAAGTCGCCAGTATATAGTAAAGTTACACCCAAGTTTTCATGAGCTTCTGGAAAGTTGGGCTTAAGAGTTAAAGCTTGACGCAGGAGGATTTGAGCTTCTGCTATCTTACCCTGAATTATAAATACTTTGCCCAGGTTGTTGTAGGCATTTGGATAGTTGGGATTGAGGGCAAGTGCTTGCTGGTAATATGCGATCGCGTCTTCTAATTTTCCTTGTTCCTCAAATGCGTTACCCAGGTTGTTGTGTACTTCAGCATTGTTGGGATTTAAGGTAAGCGCTTTTTGGTAGTAAGAAATCGCCTCTTCTAATTTTTCCTGTTCTTGGAAAGCATAACCCAAATTATTGTATGCTTCGGCGTAATTGGGATTTAAGTTAATAGCTTTTTGGTAAGATGCGATCGCCTCTTCTAAATTTCCCTGTTCCTGAAGCGCGTTACCCAGATTGTTATACGCTTCGGCATCTTTCGGATTTAAGACAATCGCTTTTTGGTAAGATGCGATCGCCTCTTCTAACTTCCCTTGTTTCCCAAGCGCAACGCCTAAGTTGTAGTGCGCGTTTGCATCGTCGGGATTTAAGGAAATCACCTGCTGATAAGATGCGATCGCCTCTTCTAACTTATCGATAATATTATAAAGA
The DNA here is from genome assembly GCF_014748295.1 of Planktothrix sp. FACHB-1355. NCBI lineage: Bacteria > Bacillati > Cyanobacteriota > Cyanophyceae > Oscillatoriales > Microcoleaceae > Planktothrix > Planktothrix sp. FACHB-1355. The sequence continues at coordinate 1,806 of NZ_JACJUP010001245.1, forward strand.
TTTGCCAGATTGTAGTGCGCTTCGATATATTTGGGGTTTAAGGTTACAGCTTGCTGGTAAGATGCGATCGCTTCTGCTAAATTACCTTCATCTGCCAGTGCATTACCCAA
>NZ_JACJUP010001246.1:0-1913 GCF_014748295.1 Planktothrix sp. FACHB-1355
TATGGTTCTCAGGTGTTCCGGTTCATCCTGAGATTCCCAGCGATCGATAATGTGCGACCTCACGATGCTTTCTACCCAATATGCCTCTGTTCCTGGCGGAATAGTCAGCACTCCGTTTGTAGTATTTGGGCTTAAACTCGTAGCTAATTTACATATTTTCTGGCTGAGAAATGGCTGTCCTTCCGTCCAAGCTAAAATTTCTTTTAAAATTGTCTGAGCATCTCCATATTTTACTTTTAATCCCTGCGCTAATGGCAGAGCTTCCTGCAAATCAAAGCCGCGCATTTCTATCGCTTTGCCGATATTAAATGGAGTCCGACTTCTCTGCTTTATTAAATCCGATGGCGTTGCTACCCCAAAAATAGCAAAAGTAATTCGCTTGTATTCCGGGTTAATTGCTCTTTGGTTATAGCAAAACCTAATTAGCGCAAAAAAATCATCAACAGGAAAATCTAAACCAAGTATACTATCAACTTCATCAAGAAATATAAATAGGCGATCGTTTGGAAAATGAATTCTGATTAATTCCTCAATAAACCAACTCAATCTCTGTAAGTAAGATACATCTTCTTGCTCTCTCCACCAAGCTTTTAAGTTAATTTTTCCTAATAATTTGAAGCCAGACCACAACTCCGCAACAAGACCTTTATACCATTGCAGTGGAGTAATACTTTCGCTGCCGATATTCGTCATATCTACAGCAGTGCATTTAAATCCCTCTCGTTCGAGACGGTGTTTTGTTCTTACTAAAAGCGATGATTTGCCCATTTGACGTGAGTTAAGGACGTAGCAAAACTCACCTTGTTTTAGGGCTTCGTAAAGTTCTACATCTGCCTGTCGCTCTACATAACTGGGGGCATCGCTGGTTAAACTTCCGCCTACTTGATATTGATAATTATTCATTAGTTTAAGATTCAGCAGTCATAATTTAATCGATCTGCTCCCACGGTTAACTCCAAGGTATAGCGGGTGAATTTCGGCATTGCTGCTGAGATTTCCGATTTCTGCGAGTTCCCTTGCTTGGCTGTGGAAACACAGCCAAACACAGGTACGTCTGTTCGCAGGCTTTACTGTTCCTGCGCCTCTGGGTAGCCGGACAAGCAAACTTAGAATGTTCTGGTGAACTACCCACACTGACCTGACGGTACAGTGTGGGCTTCCTGCCCAACAGAAAGCGTAGTAAGCTAAAACTTTACAGCCAGCATAGGCATCGTCAAGATATTTAACTTGGTTATCCATGCAAGCCCGAAGGATGCTGTTTTGCATAAAACATCCAGTACGAATAGCTTTGTCTAGCTTCCTGTACTGGGGTTGTGTACCTTCTAGCTTCAACTCGCAGACGATCGCAGCTTTCTTTTGTTATTGCTGACACGGACGATAAGATTGTAGCACAAACAAAGTGCGCGATCGCACTTATACGAACGGGCTACATCTCAGTATCTAGTGCCTCGGTAAAAAAAGAACTAGCCCTTAAAATGATTTGAATAAAAAACATTTATAGACCCCAAAAACACAAAAATTTGTGCCTGCAATTGCTGGCGACAAGATGCTTTCTATCCATTGCTTTACCTCCTACTTTTACGCTCTTTTGATTGCGAGCTTCCCCATATCTCGACTATCTCTTTTCATATGTTTTTTTATTAAACTTAATATTTATCCCCATCTGTTAATTTTACTTTTTTCGGGAAATGCTACAATCAATCTGTAGGCATATTTAAGACCAATTACTACCCACACATACCTTTATCAATATAGAAAAACGTTTTTAATAAAAATGTATAACTTTACAAAAAAACTGTTTTTTTAACTATTCATTTTTTATGTATGTCAGGAGTGAAGATATGGATAAATTTAAGTTCTCACAACGCGAAAAATCTTACTATTTAAAGGTTTGGCAACAAAATATTTGCGAA
>NZ_JACJUP010001247.1:0-1954 GCF_014748295.1 Planktothrix sp. FACHB-1355
TCGCAAGCAACCGCACCAAACATGAGGAGACCGCTGAGTATAAATGGAGTTAGTTTTTTCATTTTTTCTTCCGCCTTGGAACTGCTAAAGGTTTGTGTTCCTGTGATGCCAAATTGAGACTGAGTTGGACTTTCTACAAATCGCTAAATGACTGACAAAATAAAGTAAAAGAGGCTAAAATTATCAAGTCAATTTCAGGTAGTTTTAGCTGAAATCAGATTTTTTAAAGCCTTCTGCGAGGTTTGTGTTGGCAGAATTTTGTCAGTCAATTGGCAGGCACTCGCTCGGACTAAAGAACTTCATCCCGACGATCGATGACAACTACGCGATCGTCTATACTGGCAACATTGTCTCGACGCTCAACAGTGGTAGTAGTAGTGTAGTCAGCGCGAGAAGTATCAACGCCTGAGTAATCGTAGACACCCCACTCCTCAATGCCTCGGCGATTGAGAATTGATTCGGCGCGGCGGATGTCATCTTCGCTACCATCTACTATTACTAAATAGCCGCCGCGAGACACGCGATCGCTATAAACTCTAGCTCTATCTTCTGGAATTCCCAAACCAATTAAGGCACCAATTAAGCCACCAGCAGCCGCACCAATTACACCGCCAGAAAGTGCAGTGGCTATAGCCGTTGCAGCTGCTCCTGCTAGCATAACAGGACCAATGCCAGGAATTGCTAATGCACCGAGACCGACAAGTAAGCCTGTTATCCCGCCCAATGCACCGCCTGCGATCGCACCTGTTTTAGCACCTTCGTCAGCGTTGGTATCATTGTCGATATCCCGCACATCACTGCCAGCAAAGCGATCGGCTTTGCCTGTATCTTTAGCAATTAGAGAAACTTTATCCATCGGAAAGCCAGAGTCTCTCAATTCTGTGAGAGCGTATTCTGCGTCTTGACGGTGAGAAAACACACCAACGGCGCGTCTGTTGTGACCTAGAGCCATTTTTCCTCCTTACGCAAGCTGTCGTGGGCACTAGCAAACTTGCTTAATTAAAAGACTGTTTTTTGATTTGTTCCAATTTCTACCTTCCTTTTTTTAGCAAAAATAAACATCCGCCCACAGGTGTAATACCTTCTCTATCAATGGAGAGATAATTGATTTGATATTGTTAAGATTATATGGTGATTTATTTGTGATAATACTTACAAAATTAATTTAATTTAAAATCCCCTAAAATACTGCTTATAGCGCTTGGTAATGGGCGTGAATTACAGGCTTTTTAGAGGCCGATCTGGCAAATAATTTATCAGTTATAAAACGGAGACAAAGGCTCTCAATTGCCCCTAAACAAATGTATTATATCAAGTCGCTTTGCCGTTATAATTAGGGCATTTTTCAATAAATTTCAAAATAGTTAGTGCTTGTTACGCTCTCGTTTGGGGGATATCGCTACAAGCAAATACACCAAATACAAGTACATCGCCAAATCGCAATGTAATTATATTTTTCGGATTTTTATCTTTACCAATTAGGCTTTTAGATAATTGCGATTTAACGGCGCTTAGGCAAGTGTCTAGCTAGCAACTGTCAGACTATCAAAACAATTACCGAAGCCAGAAACCTTAAGCCGATCCAGCGCTTCTGCCATCTGTTCAAATCTGGGAAATATACCGACAGCGCGTTTTTGTTGACCTAACATAATTTTCTTCTCCTTTCTTGTACAAGCCACATATACTCGTGTGCCAAAACTGCATAAACAATGATTTGATTTGTGCTTATATTTAATATTTCCGCGCTTTTAGTTAGACTCTTCATCGTTCTGTCGGTGTAAACGTGCATCTATCAATGGAGGGGCTAGGGAAAGTCAAAAGTCACTCATTCAAAAGTCAAAATTCCTCCCTCTTCCCTCTCCCTCTTCCCGACGCCCTAACCCCCAGTCGCTACTGATAGCGGAGATCGCGAACTAAAAGTTCGGTTATACTACCCTTGCTGGATGACGAATGC
>NZ_JACJUP010001248.1:0-1849 GCF_014748295.1 Planktothrix sp. FACHB-1355
ATTGGAAAGCGGGAGTTCAAGCAAATGCTTAAGGCAGTTCGTAGGCTTCCAGACCAAGATTCGATCGCACCTAGCTTTGTGAGCGACCAATCATAGGAACGAATTAATGCTCCCATTTCGCCTCCGCCTGCCAGGAGCTGCCGTCCAACTACCGCTTCCCGATCGCGACTCATATTTATTTACTCCGCTCGCTCAAAAATATTTGGTTGGCAGCAACTAATCACGATTTTGCAACCGATCTAGTAATATGTCAATTTACTTAAGCGGCTGAGCGTCGGGGAGTGTATATTTATGCCTGCGACCCTACCTCGATCTAATTTTTAGATTGGTTTGGTCGTGACAATCATTTTGTAATTTTCCAGAACCACACATACAGAAACGACTTCCTCCGGCTCTAGTAATAGCAGGATTGACAGCGGGAAGATTGGCAAAATAACCTGCTGGTGGAAAATCATCTACAAGCACTCGCGCTCTTTCTAATTTCGGTACGCATTCTTGTAAATCTGTAACCATTTTTATCTCTAAAGCTCTCTCTGCTAAAGGAAATTCAAATTGATACCGATTTTCTAAATCTTTAGCTTTAGCAATTACTTCTCTCTTTTGCAGGATATCGCCGTTATTTGCGATGACGATCGCGTTGCCTATTTTAGCTACGAACACAACATAAACTTGAGCGAACACACTTTTAATTGTGAGCAATTTATCCGCAAAAAAGGCATCATCTCGAAACAAGTTTACTACTAGCACACCTGGCTTTGACAATCGTTCTTGGCACAACTCGTAAAATTCTTGGGTTGCTAATCTGTAGGGACTATAACCGGTACCTAAAAAAACATCACTGAGAATGATATCGTATTTAATATTTGCATTTTGTTGGGCAAGATACTCCCTTCCATCTTGAATCGCTACGCTCAAACGTTCGTCCAATTTCAGGCCAAAAAAATTCGTGGCTACTTGGAGTATTCCCGGATCGATTTCAGCACACTCAATAACTGCTTCTGGAAAATAGTGGTGTAAAAATAGGGGAATTATCCCACCACCTAAACCAGCTATGTAGATTTTCTGTGGCGTACCATTCCATACTAAACTCAACATCATTGCTTGCGTGTACGGACTTTTTAAATTGAGGGGTCGATCGAAGTCGAGTTCGGATTGAATCAAATTCGCTGGGGAATTAAAACGATCGCTAAAACCAAGAGTTATTGTAGATTTGGTTTTCGTTAGTTTGATATATTGATTTCCCGACTGCTGCACAAAAAAACAGCCTGGACGAGCAGAACGTACTTTGTTGAGCCGCTGTTTAATGGCATTGAGATTGCTAATTTGCCAAATTTCTCGATCGTTCATTTTTAAGTGCAATAAGGCTAGGGCGTCGGGGTTAGGGGTTAGGGACTAGGGGCTAACCCCTATTTAATTTTTGGTATGCTTTTACAGCAGAACATAAATTAACCAACTTTACTGTCAGGATATGAAAGTTTTGAATTTGCAGAAAGTTGAGCGATCATCTGAGTTCGAGAGGAAACATTAAGCTTGCGGAACATCCGCTTTAAAGCTTGTTTAACTGAATTTTCAGTAATCCAAAGTTCAGCCCCGATCTCTGCATTTGTTCGTCCTTGGGCAACCAGTTCGGCAATTTGCAATTCGCGGGGAGTGAGGCGATTTGTCTTTAATAATTGCTGTGACGATCGCACTGTTGCTACCCAAGTCGAGAGATGCAGACAAAGCGCACTCAAATCCATTAAATTTTGCGTATCGAATGAAGGCATTTCTCGCACGCGGGTAAAGCCAATTGCACCGACCAATTGTCCTTGGCTCACAATTGGGCCCGCCATAACGTGCCAGTGGTCTG
>NZ_JACJUP010001249.1:0-1951 GCF_014748295.1 Planktothrix sp. FACHB-1355
TTTTCACGATAAGCTGTAGAGGAAACATCTGGGCTGTTTAGAGATGCGATCGCTACCGACCCTCCCATCTCCCTCAGTGGCTGCAATGCTGTATCTTCTATGGGAATTCCCGGTCGCGGCACTACTAACAGCTGCACTTGCCGCAACAATTCTTCAACTCTATACCAGCGCGGTAGCTGCGTAACCAAATCCGAACCGATGACTAGGGTCAGTTCGGCAAATGGCCATTTTGATTTTGCTTTTGAGAGAGTTTCCAAAGTTCTGGGACTGCTGAGTTCTTGATGCAGACCGATGTTGTGTCGGGGAGGATCGATCGACTCAATCAATAACCTTAACATTGCAGCTCGATGTTGTAATGGTGTTTGGTGAGATTTAAATGGGTTATCTGACGCCCAAACTGCTACCCAATCGTAGTTTTGCGATAGCCAGTTGAGAATTGCTTGATGTCCGGTTGTTGGGGGGTCGGCGCTAGTACCAAAAAGAGCGATTGTGTGCATAGTGAAAAGTCAAAAGTCAAAAGTCAAAAGTCAAAAGTAAGATGCTTTTCTTTCCCGTTCCTCAGTGCCTAACACTTTTCGTTTGTGCCGTTAAACTTAACAGTGCGGCAGAAATTTCTACTGGTGGGGAAATCGGGCGATCGATCTGGCGAGTTTCAATTGGTAAGCTGGCGACAGAAGCGGCTGTGCGCTGGCGAATGCGATTTAAACTTTCTGGCCGCAGTTTTCTACCATCTCGGTAAACTAACTGTAATAAAGGCTGACTTTCTTCTGAATTTTCGTTGACCAATCCCAATTTATCTGACTGCATAATCCCGTTTTCAAACCGACGAAAGATTTGCTTGCGACCGGGATAAGTAGTTTTATTGCTCGACTGTTTCATTGTAGGGATACCATCAATTTCGACAAGTTTGTAAACGCCATTGACGGGCGAACCCGTCACCAGTCGAGTTCCCAACCCATAGCCGTCGATGCAAGCACCGGCATTCTTTAAGCGGGCAATTTCTCTCTCGTCTAAATCGCCGCTGGCAAAAATGGGTACGTCGGGTAAGAGCGATCGCACTTGCTGGGATAATGCTACTAAATCGCCGGAATCTAACCGCACTCCAGACAATTCCATTTCGCCGGCATTTACCTTTTCTGCTAAAGTTTGAGCAGCTGCGATCGCATCGTAAGTATCGATCAATAAAGGTGCGCCCGGAAAATAGCGGTGAAACGCTGCAAATGCCTCCGCCTCGCTACCCGATGTTGCCGTTAATGCCATCACTAAAGAATGAGCCATCGTACCGCTGGGCTTTTGACCCAGCTTTACAGCAGCCAGCACGTTCGATGTCGCATCCAAGCCAGCTGCTAAAGCCGCACGAGCTGCCCAGACTGAGGCTTGCGGACTAAAGGCGCGTCTGGTGCCGAATTCCAGCAGCGTTGCTTGTTTTCCCGCCACATCCCGGATTCTTGCCGCTTTTGTGGCAATTAAGGTTTGATAATTGATTGTATTTAATAGATAAGTTTCCACCAACTGAGCTTGCCACAGGGGTGCTTCTACTCGCAACAGCGGTTCGTTGGCAAACACAGCCGTCCCTTCCGGTACTGCCCACACATCCCCACTGAAGCGGGCTTCTGCTAGTAGCGACCAAAATTTTGCGGGTGCTAGATGGAATATTCCCGTCGCCTGTAATGCTTGTATCTGTTTTGGGGTGAAGCGGAATTTCTCTAAATAGTCTAAGGCTTGTTGCAAGCCCATTGCGATTAGGTAGCCAAAGTTTTCTGGGAGTCGGCGTACAAATAGCTCGAAGCTTGCTTGTCTTGTATCTAAACCTTCGCCTGCGTAGCACGCTGCCATTGTCAGCTGATACAGGTCGGTCAGAAGGCTCATGTCTTCCGAACATAGCGTCAGTTCGTTATCTTCTGTGCTTTCGGTTCTGTCAAGATTGGCGGCTAGCAAGCTCATCCGGTCG
>NZ_JACJUP010000125.1:0-9730 GCF_014748295.1 Planktothrix sp. FACHB-1355
GTGATAGCAAGACAAATCCTAACGACCAACCCTCATCCAACATACCAACATCAGAAGAATCATCACCCATCTTATCCGAACCTCTACCCAGACCCTATAACCCCTTGGGAACTTGCCCCTATAACATTGTCCACCTCAAAGAAGAGCTAGCCGAAGCATCTTCTAGAGTCCTTGGTCACTATGTAGGTAACATTCATCTGAATACTGATTTATCCATAAAAATCGATCTAGCTCAGCGAGCTAGCGAAGACCCTCGTTGTGCTGAAGAGGCGAGAATTCAGCAACTTCCTCAAATGGTAGTATCGGCTCAACAAGCCCTAGCAATTGGTCAAAAGAACTTGGAAAGAACAATGGAATCTGTACGTAAATTACAGGAAAATATGCCCAGCTTTTAAAGCTGTTATAAGCTTGAAATTATAGAGATAGCAATCTAACTCAGCTTTTCGTCTATCTTGGATTAATCACCGGTTCTCTAGACTAACGTTTTGATAACCAAAAATCCCACAAAAACCTTTCTCAGTACACCGAAGATTTTGGCGATCGCAATTATCGTTCAAGTATTCGATCTGCAATAAAACCACTACTAAAAAATTGAAGCAGCAAAGTTTGTCTAACTTTAAGTCAAGATTTCACAAGTAGTTAGATAAAATTGATAGTCGATAATTTAAAAATTATCGACTATCAAATATTTTAGTAATCTTACCAATAATATTAGTGTCGCTCGCTAAACACTCAAAGCAACCAATGCCACAACCGCAACTATGACCCTAACAAGATCTGGAAGATCCACACCAGGACAAATCCCGATCGCAATCAACCCAAACAAACAAGTTTGCACTGGAAACGAAAAAGCCATAATTATTGCCAAAATCCCCATACTAACGGCCAAAATCCATCCACAAGCAGTTTGTATTTTTAAGAGCAGCCGCATGAATTTAGTTTCTTTTTTCATCTCAATTCCTCCTTTATCGTGGCGTTTTAACTCTCAACAAGCAATATTCAGATATTGCTGACTTTCCCTTTTCCCTAGCAACCAAGGACTGTTGTGCGGGTAATTTAGTACAGTTAAAATTGGTCAAACTTTCCGAATTCCAGGTGACGATATTTCTTCCCAATTGCCCGTCAGCACTCTTAGCCCAACGCAAAGTTTCGGCATCGTCAAGGGTAATCTTCTGCCCCGGTGCATATCCACCACCCAGCCATAATGGTACTGACAAACCTAACAGCACGCCAAAGCCCATCGCTGCCATCAGCAACCCCATCGCTGGTAACATTATTTGTAAGCGCGATCGCTGTTTCGATTCGCAATGTGCGATCAATCGGTTTACCATCTGGCGAATTTCAATTTCCTGCCCCTTAGTAGCCGTGCGTTTCGCATTCTCCAAGTATTCGTGAATGGCATCACTCCACCTGTCGAATAAAGCACCGAGTTCCTTTGGTTTATCCTCCAAAATCACCTGTAGCTGTCCCGTACCCAGCATAATTAAAAACAATGGATCATTAGCACTAATGCCGTATTGTTTGGCGATTGCTAGCACCCGTTTCTGATATTCTGAATCCTTCCCTACCAACAGTTTTACCAAAGCTGGCAGTTCTTCATCTAAAACCGGAGCATCTCGATTGGCTTCTTTGATGTTAATCACCATATTCAATCCCCCTCCTCTTGGTTGGAATATTGCTGACATTGGTATCGTTGATATCAGTTATAAATTCAACTGCTGACCGCTCGAACGATTCCTGACGCAATTTTTCTTCTAAAAAAGCGAAACAGCTTGCATCGGTAGTATTCAACTCTTTAATTACTTCGCCTGTTAAAGTAGCCGACAGTAAGGTATGCCCATCCTCATCAGAACGCAACAAAAAGTAACCCTCTTCTACATTAATCGTTAGTTTTACATGAGGGATAACTTCAACCTCTGTTACTTTTCGCTCCAGCCATTCTTCTACCACCAAATCAATTAGACTATTTTGCCACCAAACACGCTCTCTTTCATTTACTATTATCCCTGGAGGTGGCGATATTAAAGGTAACATCGATACAGGCTCATCGTCATATTCCTCGAAATCCGAAAATAGTTCATCCTCATCAAATTCATCAAACGGTGCTTGTATGCTTAATTCAGATTCGCTAGCCAGCAAATCGGTGAATAATTGTAATCTTCCCATCAGATTGGCAAAAGTAGTTGGATCTAGTTGAGGATTGAATTTGTTGCTTTCTTCCGTACTATCGTCATCTTCATTGTCATCGCTATCAGAGGGACGATTGCTAACCTGCATAGATAGCGGTATGTCATCCTGTACGTTTTGCAATAGCATCTGTACTGTCGAATATTCTTCTGCTAATGAAGTATCAAAAACCCAGTCGAATACTTCATCCATTGAAGTATATTCCCAACTTGGCAGTAAACTCAACTTAGGTGAAATACTCCATTTGTCATCCTTATTAACGTGACCCGATACTACTTGACCCGTAGAAGCAATCAAAAACCATTCTGAGGTTATACCCATACCATTCAAGCTGGGGTCTTTAGTCGGAAATATCCAAAGCCGTCCCAGGTAAGAATCGCTATTGAAAACATCGGCATTTTTAACGAAAACACCATCTGTAATTGGCACTATTTCGTATCCAGTCATCGTCATCGTCCTTTTTTATTGGATTTAGTATTAGCAGGTTGTTCCAGAGCTTTTGGCGCAGAAGAATCAGATGGAGCGTTTGGTATAGTTATGGATAAGCTATCCGATGTATCAGCCGCAGATGAACTACCTGAAGAAGCATCGAAAGAAGTTGCAGAGATAGCCGATACTTCATTACTTGACTTTGCTGCAAATTCTAATCCCAAAAAACTAGATGCTTTTTTCAGTTCTTTTTCAAACTCTTCCAACCAACGAAATGCTCTAGAACGATTGGTAAAGGTAGTATTGCTAGAATTAGCTGCCTCACTAAACGTCAAATTTTCTCTGTCGATGAAATCGTACATTTCTTCGTACAATTCTGGCATCTTTATTTCGATACCGCCTGCTCTTTCAAATGTTTTTTTCAATTCGCTGTTAGTCCAACGAGTAAACTTTTTATCTTCTCCAAAGAACAAATTGAGAACGGCTACATAGTCTATATCCTGTTGGCGTTCGCTGCAATATTCCATTAATTTTTCCAACGCATCAACACTGTCTTTAGTGCGGGACATTACCACTACCATCGTGATGCGATATTTTAATATTCTGGCTTGCTCGAACAAAGCTAATTCTTTTTCCATCTGCTCGAATGCTTCGCCACTCGTACCCGGTAAATCTACCAAAACCACATCCGGTTCTTCGTCATGTAAATCGTTGAGTAAAGCATCGTATTCGCCAATCTTGAAAATGTTGATTTTCTTAACTGGAAGATTATTGTTGTTATAATACCGATACAGTTGTGCCGACCTTTCATCAGCATCGAAAGCCAAACAGTTTATATTGAGTTTGCGGTAAATTTCTAGCAATCCTCTAGCGCAAGTAGTCTTTCCCACACCGCCCTTTTCATTGAAAGTATAGACCATCCGTTTGGATGGAATTCTATTGCCTGTTGAAAGCATTGGAAAACTCCTTTTGGTAATAACGTAGTTAAGTAAAGCGCTATACAAGCTATTTAGCTATTAGCAGCTTCATCGTAGATTTCTCGCTCTACCATCATTCCTGACAAATCCCATGTCTCCGTCAATGGTTCATCTTCTTTTGCCAAATCTTGCTGGGGAGAATAAATAGTTTCTCCTAAAAACAAAGCAACCATTTGTCTAACATCTACTCCTTGCAGCGCACACAAATATCTAAATTGCTCCATTAGCCCGCGCAGGCTATCCATTGCTGCTAGCTCCAACGTTTCTTTGCCGCAGCTACCAGAACTTTTTAGCGCAGGTAACATATAGTAAGCTGTTAAAGCATTGAGGATCGTTTCTGTTTTGGTTCGAGTGGGATGCAAGTCGCGGTTTTGGACGTACCTCAGTAAAGCAGCAAGTGCGGAATTTGAAGAAGATTTGTAGCGCCATTTGAAATCAAACAATTCATCAGCCACCTGTCGCTACCTCCTTTTTTATTCTTTCCTTCAAACAAGCGGCGTGATATTCTGAGAGCGCCCACACATCGGCAAGGCGGCTGCCCAAACCAAAGGAGTCAAATTCAGGGGGTATTTTTACTTCACCGTGCCACACCACAGTAGTTGTTTTTACCGCCTGCATGAGTTCGTCTCGCAAATAATCAGCCGTTCCGCCACCCACGATAATTCCCGATAGTTCCCCAAAGGGCGGTAGCATTTCTTTTAGCCAAGACATTAGCGCGATCGCATACTCAGTCCTCGCTTCTTTGACAGCAGCGATGATTTTCTGTACCTGGACGAGTTGTTGTTCTCGATCGCAGATAGAAACCAAATTCACAAAATGCTGAGGTTGCGGATTGTTTCCAGCAATAGCGATCGCATTCAGCAGCGCGACAGAATTTAAGCCGGACGTGCGCTCAAGTACCAATTCTATCATCCGGGCCATACCCAGGTTGGTTGTCTTGCCCTTATCCAAAACCCCGCGACTCGATAGTAAAACGCTGGCATTGCGATAGCCAATTTGCACGATGCCTACATTCCAGCGTTTCAAAAGTTCCGGTCTTTTTTGACGATACATCATGTAGATGCCAGAACCTTCTGGAAAACATTCGTACCGCACGAGGTTTACGTTCATAGTCCCCGTAGGCGTTGAGAAAGAAGCAAGCGCATCCTTAAGCATTGATTTGAGCAATGCTGCGTCTTCAAATTCCCCCGGTGGCAGAAGCAGCATCAGCGATAAATCAAACTTGTCCGGTAAGTGCAATTTCTGCTGCATCACCCATGCGGCTGCCAAAGTTTTGTAGACGGCGAGTTCGTATTTTCTGGGACGCAGTGAAGGGGATGCTAAGAAAAGCTGTGCCAAGTATCCTACAGCTCGATAATCTTCGCCAACGCCCACCCACGCTAAATTTTCTGGATGAGTATTATTCAAATTTTTCTGCGTTTTTTCCTGCAAAGACGAGGATGGCACTTCAATTACTTGCGGTTCCATATACAACACGCACTTCGTATCTTTGTGATGGGCGGCTCCTTTCGTTCCGCTACCTCCAAAATCCAAAGTTAAGCCAGCTTTTCTACTTGTTCTGCTCATTGTCTGTTAAATTGAACATTTGCAATTGTTGGTGTTTGGACGCTCTGGGCATGAAACCATGAAGAATTAGCTTCTTCAATTACTCCGGTTTCTACATATTGGGCGCACTTAGTATTTTTATGATGCGTGATTGACTTTTGGCTACAACCTCCCCAATCTAAAGTGAAAATTAAATTGTTTTTTTTGCGTGTTCTGCTCATGTTGCTTTTTCCATAATTCGTTAATGCGATCGCTCCACAAGTGCATCAGCCATATCGCCATGCCGTCACGATAGTCTCGCAATCGCTTTAATCCCTAAGTTATCAAGCAATCCCAATCAAAAAATATGTCTTGGGTATTTATTCCAACTATCGCTTTTGGCGTAAAAGCGCCCCTTTGTTGCTAAAAATGCCGCCCCCAGTAACATCGAGCGCTTGAAACGAAAATGCCAGGGTACTTTATATTTTTTTTAGCATTATCGGTTGCGCTGACTTGCCATAATTGTTTTTTCCCCCTCTTTTCCCCAAGGGAATTATGGGGGAATATTAGGGGAAAGTAAGCACAAGTGCCTATTTTCTTCCGTGCGAGTTTTCCCCACTTTTTCCCCTGCGAAATCTTGGTCTTCTGGGGAGCAAGCAGTGGCGGGATGTACATCTCTTCCTTCGTAGAATAATCAGTCGCCGCCACAGCTTGTTGGGGGATACCCCCAAACCCCCGCCTGTTTATTGGTAATAAAGTTTTATGCTAAGTGAATCAGCCTTTCTATTCGTTCCCGAACCAATCTACCCCGGCCTGCATTTCTAGCCGCAGGGGAAAGAAAAGCTGGTATAACTTCCCAAATTCCTTCTCGTTCACTTCTAAACCATGCTGATAAAAACTTCCTTACCTCAGCATCAGCTTGTTGCACTTCCACTTCTAAACGGTCACATCCGTCTAATAGCGCTACGATGTCTTCAATATCTGCACTAAAATAAAAACTTCTCTGCCCTCTCCCGATAAAAGCTTCTATTTTTGATGCCAGCAAATAAGGCACCGAAAATATTTGAATAACTTTTCCGTTTGGAAGTTCGTAAGCAATAGAATTTGCTATCCCCGGTGTATACCAACGATTGGAAAATCCTAACACTGACTCATCACAAGGCATCACATCAACTGTAATATCTTCATATCGCCAGCGACACAATGGCGCACCTGGGTCTGTACTTTCTTCCAGTCCAAGCGATCGCAGTAATTCTGAAAATTGATAATATTCAGTACGAGAGGAAATTTCTACCACACAGTCTACATCATCTGTAGGTCGAATATCGGGGGCGGAAACATCGTCCAAGTAAAGTGATATCGTCGCACCTCCAGTAAACACAACCGTCTGCGGCACATCAGCCAGGACAGCAGCCACCTTTTGGAGCATATAAATCTGTTGATTCATGATGCCACCAACCTTCGTTCTAACTCCTGTTGCGCCAAACGTTGTTCTCTCACTCGCCCCACTCGAATTGCATCAATTAGACTCAGCAATACATAAAGTTGGGGGTCATTTTTTGCTGCTATTGGCACAGAACGGTACAGCGGCTCAATAGCCTGTCCCCTTACTTCTCCAGTTGGGTCAGGCCAAACGTAGGCATCAGAAGGGTCAACTACCAACAAGCTTTTCAACGGTTCTGCCGAATGTGCGGTAGGCAGTCCCCGCGATGTGGGGCCAGGTTGTCCGGGGTAGACGTATTTTAGTCCGTGGATAAGAAACTCCAGCAAGGCGTGCTTGAAAACTTGACGGTTTTCAGCATCGTAGAGACGGCTGATCGAACATCTTTTCAAAGCCGCATGAACTTCTGACGCACTCATCCCTACAGTGGAAGCCAGCGTGCTGTACGTCCATTCGTCCTTTTGCAGGCTGTGAACTTTCAATAAAACGACTATATCTTGCGGTTTGAGCATTTAGTTTTGGTTAAAGCGATCGCTCTAGTTCCATTCTATATTTGCGAATCACGAATAGCAAATAAGTTTGTTGCACGTTCAAAACGTATCGCTAAAGCGATAGAACCGTACATCGCTTTTGTTAGATGCTCATCTTTTCAGCCAAGGGACAAACTATAAGGACGTTTCTGTTGGCACTCTCAATGGCAGCCAAGCTCAACCAAAAAACCAAACAGCGCACCATCCAATTCAAACTAATGCTTACTTCAGAAGAAAAGGAAGCATGGGCAGCTATTGCCTCAAAAGCTGGCTTAGACATTTCCGAATTAGTCAGGCGAAGAATGGCAGGCTATCGGATTCGTACCGTTCCAGAAGCCAACTGGCAGTGTTACTGGCAACTGCTGAAAATTGGCACTAATATCAATCAGATTGCTAAAGCACAAAATACTGCACTAGCAGATGGAACGATTCCACCTCCAATCGACCGTATTCCCTTTGAAGATTTGCTTCGACAAATTGACCGATTGCGCTTGCATTTGATTTTAGGTGCCGATGATGAACCCTCTGAAGATGATTTGATGGAGGAAAGCGATGATTGGGAAAATTGGTAAAGGTAAGGGTTTCGCTGGCTTAACTAAGTACATTTTAGAAAAAGAAGAAGCCGAACTGCTTTGCACTAACTTAGCTGGCGAAACACCACAAGATTTCTACAGGCAATTATCTGCTACCCGCCAATTCAATACGAGAGTGCAATCTCCCGTATCCCATATCAGTATCAGTTTTGCACCCGATGAAAGACCTGCCCAGGAACAGTTAAAGCAAATTGTAGAAGGTACGCTGATCCGAATGGGTTTTGATAAAAACTTGTACTTTGCCGCCACCCATAGCGATCGCAATCATTTTCACTTGCATATTGCCGCATCCCGGATCGATTCTGATGGAGAATGCGTTTCTGATTGGTGGGATAAGCGACGGTTGGAGAAGGCACTCAGAGGTTTAGAGGAAGAATTTGATTTAACACCAGTAAAGAGTTCCTGGGAAGTCAATCGCGCTGCACCCTCTACGGGACAGAAACGGCGGATGATGCGCGAGGAGAAAGAATATTCAGAAGGTAAGCGAGATACACCACCCCAGCTTCCTGTTATCGATAAGATTCAGGATGAGATAGAAAATACGATCGCACATAGTAAAAATTTTACCAACTACGTGAAAGCGCTACAAGAAAGAGGAGTTTCAGTTGCAGCAAAAGTCACGCGAGAAGGTGTGGTAGATGGACTGCGGTACGAAATGGAAGGAGTGAGGTTTACAGCTAGCAAACTCGGTCACGCACAAAAACCTACTATCCTTGGACTGCAAAGACAGGGAATCAGTTTTGAATTAGAAAGAGATGCTGCGATGCTAGCTAAAATTGCATACAGTAACAAAAAAAGGGATAACAGGTCACCTGCAACGATAGAAAAGCTGATTAAATCAAATCCGGTCAATCGTAATTTAGTAATACCTCCAAATCATCATTTAGGCAACGGGCAGAGTTATCCACCTACAACTGACACACCCAATAAATTAATGCCAGCTATGATGGAAACTCTGCCTGGAAACTCCGAGCCAATTTTTACCCACTATTGGCAGGAAATAAATTCACTCCTCAACGCCAGCGAAATTTCTCCAGCGATTCCTGCTAATAGGGAATTGTGGGAAAAGAATATGCTCTTTTCAGCTACCCTTGGGTTGCAAACAGCTAATATTAGTAGCCATCCAGATTGGCAGATTGCAACATTTGGCGAACGATATCATGCACTCCATCACTTACCAACTCAAATGCTGATAATTGCCGAGCCAGGACAAGATACACAAATCCGGTATGCTGCTAAAAAGGGTTGTCAGCGACTGGCTTGTAATTTCAGTGAAGCGGAGAAACAAGTTTTCGTCAATCAACAAGAAAACTCTAGCCAACTCAAACAAAAAACACATCAACAATTAGATCTGTAAACTGCCTCTTGACTATCTTGATACGATTTCTTTCGCTTTCGTGAAAAGTATTAGGCAGCCATCCTTATCGGGAATCACCATCAGTTTTGGGTAAATAATCAGCTAGTAACTCCTCCCCAAACTCAGTCATCAAGTTACCCTTTTTACGCTGGTTCAAATGCTGCCAGTATTGAGCTACTGCTGACAGGGGAATCATGTTAGTTACGCAACGATTTTGCATCTTCACTTTCCGGGGGTTTTCTCCTGTCTCTCTTAAAAAATTCTTCACTTTTACAGGTGGGTTTTTAACTGCCACTTCTGCTTGCCGTAAAGTCATCGCTATTTCTCCGTTTTCCAGGTTATAGGTAACGATTTTCAGGTATTTGTTATACAGCTTCCTTCGCCCGATCGCCCTGAGTATCTCTGGTGGATTGGTGGGTTTTTTGGCTTTCTTTCCAGTGTCGGGTTTGTTTTCTTTCATGCGGTAATCTCCTTGAAATTGGAACATAAAGCATTTGATTGACTCGCCTTCAACTTATATAAATTGAGGCTTAGCAAAAGGCAGTCACATCTGGCTGCACTAATGTTTTTCTAATATGTCAAATTTAATTTTTTACTTTGTTCGTTCTCTAGAAGGATTCCATATTTACCTTTTAATAGACTTACTATGTTTAAGTAACAATACGTAAATATTGTTAAAAAAATTTTAAAGT
>NZ_JACJUP010001250.1:0-1950 GCF_014748295.1 Planktothrix sp. FACHB-1355
AGTTGTTTTCGCTGTCGTTTTTCCAGCAGTTTTCGTTGCTGTCTTAGTTGTCGATGTGGACGACTTTTTGGCAGTAGAAGAAACGGCTGACTTACTAGATTTTGTGCTGGACTTCTTAGTAGATGCCTTCGCCTCCAAAAGTTCCACAGCCTTTTCCAGCGTTATTTCTTCCACCGATAAATCTTTCGGAATGGAAGCATTCGTTTTCCCGTGCTTGATATAGGGGCCGTAGCGGCCATCATAGATATTCACGGGTTCGTCATCACCTGGGTGAGCGCCCAAGGCTCTTAAAGGTTCCTTCGACTTGTTGCTACTGCCGCCGCGCCCCTTCTTAGGCTCAGCCAGGAGTTCCAATGCACGTTCTAACGAAATTGTCAATACATTATCGCTAGATTTCAAAGAACGAAAGTCTTTACCTTCCTTACCTTGGTCGTGAACAACGTAAGGGCCAAAACGTCCCAGTGCAGCTTGAATTTTGGCACCAGTCTCCGGGTGATGGCCTAACGTTCTGGGGAGAGCCAGCAGTCGCACTGCTGTATCCAGAGTGACATTCTCCAGGGTGACATCTTTGGGCAAAGAAACCCGTTTCGGCTTTTTATTTTCCTCGGTGACATCGCCCAGCTGGACGTAGGGGCCATAAGTGCCGATCAGTACGTAGATCGGCTCCCCGGTTTCCGGATGCAGTCCCAGTTTTTCTGGCCCCTCAGTTTTCTGGCGCAGCAGCACCTCTACTTGTTCTGGGTTGAGGTCGGCGGGAGTCAAATCCTTGGGAATCGAGGCGGTAACAACACCGTTGCCGTTTTCTGCCTCTATGTAAGCGCCAAATTTGCCGATGCGGACTTTGGCATCGAGGTTTTCCAATTCGATCGCACGAGCTTCGTTGGGGTCAATTCCGCTTTCCCGTTCTTTCACCTGAGTTTCCAGACCCTGTTCTCCCAGGTAGAATTCCCGCAGATAGGGGAGCCAATCCGCTTCGCCGGTAGCGATATCATCCAAAGTCTGCTCCATCTGGGAAGTAAAACTGGTATTTACCAAATCGGGAAAGTGTTTTTCCAGCAGACCGGTCACGGCAAAAGCCGTAAAAGTAGGGATGAGGGCGTTGTTATTCATCTGAGCGTAGCCGCGATCGATAATCGTACCGATAATGCTGGCGTAGGTACTCGGACGCCCAATCCCTTCGCTTTCCAAAGTTTTCACCAGAGAAGCTTCTGTGTAACGCGCTGGCGGCTGGGTTTCGTGACCGATAGATTCTATCTCTTTGCAGTTAGGCCGAGTTCCCACCTTCAGAGGTGGTAAAATCACCTCTTGGTCTTCCAATGCGGCTTCCGGGTCGTCGGAACCCTCCACGTAAGCACGCAAATATCCGGGAAAATCAATTCGCTTACCAGTAGCACGAAAACCGGCATCCTCCACTTGCAAATCGACTGTGACGAGAGTTTGTCGGGAATCTGCCATTTGGGTAGCGACAGTACGCTTCCAAATCAAATCGTAGAGTTTGAATTCCAGACCGCTGAGGGCAGTTTCTTGCGGCGTGCGGAAAGTGCTACCGGCTGGACGAATAGCTTCGTGAGCTTCCTGAGCGCCTTTGCTTTTGGTCGTGTAGCGACGGGGTTCGGGACTGAGGTATTGTTGACCGTACATTTGCTCGACGCAACTGCGGGCAGCTGTGAGAGCTTGCTCGGACAAATTCACCGAGTCCGTTCTCATGTAGGTAATGTAGCCCTGCTCGTATAAATTTTGGGCAATCCGCATTGTATCGCGAGCAGAAAGGCGCAATTTCCGGTTAGCTTCCTGTTGCAGTGTCGAGGTGGTAAACGGTGGAGCGGGTTTGCGAGTGACCGGACGCTCCTCTAAATTGGTCACCGTCCAAGTTTTGCCGATGAGTCGATTTTTGAGTGCTACAGCATCGGCTTCGTTGAGCAGAATAACATGGCGATCGGCAGCAATTCG
>NZ_JACJUP010001251.1:0-1941 GCF_014748295.1 Planktothrix sp. FACHB-1355
AATAGTTTTTCAAAAAAGGCATTTTATTCCCGTATACTTAAAAATTTTATTTGTTGGGCTAACTACGGGGATGGTTTTAAATATGTTCCTTTATGGTTTAGCTTTGTGGTTTAATTTTTTCTTTGTTTGGCTTGGAATTGTCTGCATAGTTTCTAAGATTGGGGGAGCAAAACAGAGGTTATATGCAGCTATAATGGTACTGATAATTTATTTGTCCAGTCAAAGCTTAAATATCATATCTTTGGCAGGAAGAGAATATCTGCCGTCAGCAAAATACCAACAAATTAGAGAAGCTTTCCTAGCTAAACCAAACAGAAAATACGCTATAGATGAAGTAGCAGCTAGGTTTGTGTTTGACTATAAATTGCCTAAAAATTCTATAGACTTGACTTTTATGGGACCAGTTAATGCCCCTCTACTCTCAGCAAAAGATAAGCCATCCGATGTTACGTGGATAGCTAGTACACATCGGCTAGCAATGCAATATCCAGAATTGAACATAAAGTACCCAAGAGTTGAATTTTTAGGCCGCAGTTTCAACTCGCTACCAAAAAAGCCTTTTGAACTTACAGTGATTCCTTAATAAGGAATTACGGTTTGTTAGTGGTAGCTCGATAGTAGAAAGTAAAAATGACGACCTCAGCCCAAGTTACTTGCATCACTCCCGGTCTTCCTCCGGCGATCGATGGAGTCGGAGATTATGCCCTTAATGTGGCTAGGCAACTCCGCCAGGATTTTAGCATAGAAACGCATTTTATTGTGGGCAACCCGTCTTGGGCTGGCACAAAAGAAATCGATCGATTTGGGATCGGCCAGGTAAGCGAACGTTCTGTCGATCGTCTGTGGTCACTGCTGGATAGTAACAGTCAGAAAACGGCTACAATTCTTTTACACTACGTTGGCTATGGCTATGCTAAGCGAGGCTGTCCTTTTTGGTTAGTTAATGCCTTGGAAAAGTGGCGAAAAGTTAACAATAATGGCTCTTTGGTGACGATGTTTCACGAACTTTACGCCACAGGGCCAATATGGGCAAGTTCGTTTTGGCTGTCCCCGGTGCAAAAAAACTTAGCTGTGCGGCTAGCGAGATTGAGCGATCGCTGTCTCACCAGTCATCAAGGCTATGCCCAAATCATACACGAGTTAAGCTCCGGCAAACATTCTCAAATCCCCGCTATTCCAGTCTTTTCTAATATTGGCGAACCAAAACAAGTCCCCCCCCTAGCACATCGTCCTCGCTCTTTAGTGGTTTTCGGCAGTTCCAGCAATCGTCTGCGAGTTTATCAGAGGTCGTTATCAAATCTGGTATTGACTTGCCAACAGTTGGAGATTGAAGAGATATGGGATGTAGGGCCACCTACGGGTCTCGATCTCTCCAAGATCGATGGGATACCAGTAGTGGTGATGGGTAAGAAAACGGCAGCGGAGATTAGCGCGATCCTATTAAATTCTGTAGCTGGATTTTTTGACTACCATACCCAGTATTTGGCTAAATCCGGTGTTTTTGCTGCCTATAGCGCCCACGGAACGATTCCGATCGGCATTTTCTACAATGCTTTGCAGATGGATGGTTTGGAGGCGGGGAAACACTACTGGCTAGCAGATCGTCCCACAGCAAGGCTGAGTTTGGAAGTCGGGCAGGCGATCGCAGATAATGCCTATACTTGGTATCAAAGCCATAACTTATCGGTACAAGCGAAAACCTTTGCCACACAACTGTTGAGCCAAAATAATTAAGTATGGATGGATCTCTGGAAACCCAGCATCAGCTAGCAGCACAAACCAGTGGCGGTATTAGTAGCGATCCGGTCTACGCAGCGTTTGAACGGGTATTGATACAGCTCGATCTCAAAGGCGATATTTTAGATTTTGGTGCGGGTACGGGAAATTTAACTCGGCGGCTGCAAGCGTTAGGTCGCTTTCGATCGATTAGTGCGATCGATA
>NZ_JACJUP010001252.1:0-1873 GCF_014748295.1 Planktothrix sp. FACHB-1355
ACTCTGGATGTGGCCGATCGCATTTTACAAGTAGAAATTCCGCAAACACCTGCCGTAAAAATTCGCAAAGACGGCAGCAGACAACATGGCGAAGAAAAAGTTTTCCCCGGCTACGTACTTGTCCAGATGATCATGGACGATGAAAGTTGGCAGGTTGTCAAAAATACGCCAAATGTGATTAATTTTGTAGGGGCTGAACAAAAACGCCGCTACGGACGTGGCCGGGGTCACGTCAAACCAGTGCCGCTGAGTCAAGCAGAAGTAGAAAGAATCTTTAAGCAAACTCGCGAGCAAGAGCCAGTCGTCAAAATCGATATGGCTGTGGGTGACAGAATCCTCGTGCTTTCAGGGCCCTTCAAAGACTTTGAAGGAGAGGTGATTGAAGTAAGTCCCGAACGTAGCAAGCTCAAAGCATTACTTTCGATCTTTGGGCGCGATACGCCAGTGGAATTGGAGTTCAATCAGGTTCAAAAACAGAGCTAAAGAATAAATGGCCAAAAAAGTTGTTGCAATAATTAAGTTGGCCTTGCCAGCAGGAAAGGCCAACCCAGCCCCGCCTGTCGGCCCAGCACTGGGTCAGCATGGGGTGAATATTATGGCGTTTTGTAAGGAATACAACGCCAGAACATCGGATCAAGCTGGAATGGTGGTACCCGTAGAAATTTCCGTCTACGAGGATCGCAGTTTCACGTTTGTGCTGAAAACTCCTCCAGCTTCGGTTTTGATCACCAAGGCGGCTGGAGTTGAGAAAGGTTCGGATCAACCCAACCGCAAGAAAGTCGGTTCGATTACGCGGGCGCAATTGAGAGAAATTGCCCAAACTAAATTGCCTGACCTCAATGCTAATGACATTGATGCAGCGATGAAAATTGTGGAAGGAACCGCTCGCAATATGGGTGTCACAGTTACAGATTAGTTGTAGCTGAGGCAAAATAATTCTGAATTCACTTGGCAATTCAGCATAAATCCCAAAATCCAAAATCCAAAATCCAAAATTGATCGGGGGAGAAGCGATTGGCTTCGCCATCAACCCCAGGAGAGATAAAGAATGAAGAAAGAATCGCGCAGAATGCAAGAACTGCGTAAGAAAGTGGAAGAGCGGCCTTATCAGCCGTTAGAAGCGTTAAATTTGTTAAAGGAAACGGCCACGGCTAAGTTTCCCGAATCGGCAGAAGCTCACATCCGGTTGGGAATTGACCCGAAGTACGCCGATCAACAATTGCGGACAACGGTAGTGCTACCCAAAGGAACTGGACAGACAGTACGGGTGGCAGTAATTGCTCGCGGGGAAAAAGTAACCGAAGCAAGTAATGCAGGTGCAGATGTGGTTGGCTCAGAGGAGCTGATCGACGAAATCCAAAAAGGCAGAATGGATTTTGATAAGCTAATCGCAACGCCAGATGTGATGCCGCAGGTGGCAAAGCTGGGTAAGTTGCTGGGCCCACGCGGATTGATGCCGTCGCCCAAGGGGGGTACGGTAACTTTCGATCTGGGGGCAGCGATCGCAGAGTTCAAAGCTGGTAAACTAGAATTCCGGGCAGACCGAACAGGGATTGTTCACATTCTGTTCGGCAAGGCATCTTTCTCAGCCGATGATTTGCTGGTGAATCTGAAGGCATTGCAAGAAACCATCGATCGCAACCGTCCTTCTGGCGCTAAAGGCCGCTACTGGCGCACTATGTATGTGTCTGCCACAATGGGGCCTTCGATTGAAGTCGATATTAGCGGCTTGCGCGATTTGAAGATGACAGAAGCAGCGTAGAACCAGGGTCTAGGGGTTAGGGATTAGGGGTTAGGGAAGAGGGAGAGGGAAGAGGGAAGCGGGAAGAGGGAAAATATTAATTCTTCCACTCCCCCGCTCCCCCACTCCCCC
>NZ_JACJUP010001253.1:0-1932 GCF_014748295.1 Planktothrix sp. FACHB-1355
CGATCTGTCTGTTGTGTCACTTGCTTATGTGTCTTAAGTAAGATAAACGGACGTTGCAGCTAATCTGTTTGACACCAAATCAAAGTTTAGTTCGCAGCCATCTCCGTCTCGTAGGGGAGAATGAGGGTGGGTGGTCAATTTTAAAATTGTCTACCCAGTATAAGCTACAGTCTCCCGGTCGGGTATTCCCGAAACGGCTTTTTGAGGCCAACAAACCCCTCAGCAATCTCTATCGCGACTTTGCACAGCCGATCCGGAAAGTTCGACTGTAACCTTTTGAGCGGTAAAATCCTACGTTATAGAGACTTTCGATCTTTTGAACGATTAAATCGAAACACCCATGACTACTGCTTTTCTGCATCCCAATGCCCCTGATGTATCGGCGGAAGACTATCTGGTACTCGGCTTGGCAACCTGCTTTATTAAAGAAGACGGAGAAGTTCATCAGGTTCCTGTTGTGGAACCTATCCCCTCAGCAGCTTTGGAAGCTCTTGTCAAGGGCATTCCTACTTCTTACCAAATTGCTTGTGCGACAACCTTGGGAGCGGTACTAGCGGGCGATACACCCCAGAAGCCAGTAGAATTCCCACAGTCGGCGCAGTTCTGCGATGAGTTTGCCGAACGGGCGATCGCCGCAGTCCGCACTTACAAACGTCGTCCCGTGGCTCAGTCTCTGATTCCCCAGGGTACGATCCGCCGGGACTTTAACTACTCTACAGAACGCAAGCGCGTGCTGAACTCTCAGCGCATTGTCAGAACTGAGGATAATGTAAAGCAGCACGAATACACTCATAAAGTTCTTTAACCAAATTTTAAGAAAGATGTTGAAACTATATGGTGGTGGTCGCAGTCGGGCCACAATTCCCCAGTGGTATCTGGAAGAACTGGGTGTTCCTTACGAATTTGTCACGCTGGATTTGCAAAATGGGGAACACCGCCAGCCGGAATACCTAGCAATTAACCCGATGGGGAAGGTTCCCAGCATAATGGATGGGGATTTTAAGCTTTGGGAATCTGGGGCGATTCTGCTTTATTTGGCAGAGAAGTATGGCAATCTGTCAGCTGAGCCAGAACAGAAGGGTGCGATCGCTCAGTGGGTGTTGTTTGCCAATTCTACATTGGGGAATGGCATTTTTATCGAAGCGAATCGCGATCGGGAAATGCCGCGTTTGTTAGGGCCACTGAATCAAATGTTTGAGGGGCAACCTTTTGTACTCGGACAAGAGTTCAGCGTTGCAGATGTGGCAGTCGGTTCTATTTTAGCTTACATTCCCATCATGCTGAAACTCGATTTGAGTGCTTATCCAGCCGTTTTGGATTACATGAAGCGTATTTCCGAACGACCTGCTTTCCAAAAGGTGTTTGCCGCACGCGCTACAGCCTGAGTGCGATCGGTTTAGGTTTAAAAAAGAGATTTCTTGCTATTCAAGAAGTCTCTTTTTTTTATGATGATTTTGCCGAAATACTAGGTCAATTAAAGTAACATCTTTAGCTGGATTGAGTAGGATGGATGAGATGCAGGTTCGTTCACATATAATTGACATATAGGTTATAATTCCTAAAATAGAATAGGAGGAATTGGATAATGAAAACTACTTTATTAGATGAATCAGAGCAAAAATTGGCTCAATTAAGTTACTCAGTAATAGTTGAGATGGAAAAAGAAGGAAAATATAAAGCTACAGTGTGGGGGTTGCCGGATTGTGAAGTGACTGGAGATACACGGGAAGCTGCGTTAAAAAGTATTAACCAGCTTTTAACAGCGCGGTTAGAAAATGCTGAAGTTGTCGTGCAAGAAATAGCTTTACCTAAATCGGAAAATCCTTGGATAAAGTTTGCGGGAATGTATAAAGATAATCCTCTTTTTAATGAGATGATTTCTGAGATGGAAGCTTATCGGCGCGAAGTTGATGCGGAAATGGAGGAGTATTA
>NZ_JACJUP010001254.1:0-1897 GCF_014748295.1 Planktothrix sp. FACHB-1355
CGTCAGTAGATGCCATGCTATCAGCCTCAACAATTCCTGATGTAATCCTAACATAAATCCTGATGTTTATCAGACTATAGCTGAGTTTGGCTAGTCTATTATGAGTAAAAAACTGTACAGCAATACCAGCCAATGGTCAACAGGTGGATAAAGTTAAGCTCAAGCTGCCAAGCGCTGCTATTGCTGAAATTTCTAAATCACTCAAGGAGCATAAGAAGCAGAGCGATGGATTCTTTGAGAATAGCGAAGCAAATTAATTCAGAGTTGGCACTTATTCGTTCTCAGTACCATAATGTCCTAAGCGCTGAAGAAAGATCCGAGATTTTGGATAGTATAACTACTTGTCTGGCCAACGAGTTTGCAGATGTAATTTATCTATCAATATGTGATAGGCAGAGAAATCAAGAATTATTGAAATGGAGTTATGACTTAAGCGATAGAAACTATCCGCAAAGAGTTGGCCCAGAAACTCAAGATGTAATGATTTACCTTGCGAAACATAGCTATGATGTTTATATAAATTGTACTGTCAAGTGGTCATCTCGATTTTCAGCGATGGACAAAAGAAATCGCGAGAACGAACTGCGCGGTACTATTTGGGATGAAAATAGACTTTCTTCGTTAACTGAAAAGGTGACAAATCTTGAAGGAGGTCATCATAAAGATTTAGATCAAAACTCAAGTATTTCTACTCAATACCTAAATTTGCAGGGAATTGAGAAAGATCTTTCCAAACTTGCGTTAGAAGAAATAATTGACAAAAAAGACATTGAAAATATTACGCATAGCTTAAAAAATGATTTGGATCGCGGTTATATTCAAGGAGTTTCCTTTTCAATCAAAGCGCAAACAAAGCCTATAATTGAATGGGAATTTGAACTGGATTCAAGTAATCTATTTAATCGAAGTGGTGACGGAATTGAAAATGTGGATTTTAGACAAATAGAAGCGGATTTAGCACTACACATAAAGCCAATATTTAGCGAGAAGTTCAAACAAATGACACAGGAAAATAAGCAGCAACTAATAAAAGAAAAGCAAGAATCGAATAATCCTATTTGGTTTGCCAAGGTTGGACGTAGTAAAAAAGGAATTTTTGAATGGTTTAAAGATATTATTGGTATTTGATTTTTTAGAAATAAGAAGTTTATCTTTTGTTGTCAACTATGAGGATATTCACATAATGAAAAGCCTTGTTGTTTCAGAATCTATTTCAGTTACACAGAACGATGTTTTATATGTGGCGCAGCAACTTACGAGAGATTTAAAAGCTCTAAGTAAAGCTTACCCAAATCTTTTGTCTATAGACTATGCTTCAGATTTACAAGACTCATTTACAACTTTTTTATATAACAATGCCATTACTGAACTAGGATTCAGTATTTACGATCCGGCTAACTCAAACCTTGTCTACCATGAGTATCGATATAAAGTTCTTTACGGTGGAGATGTTGTATCTGTTAATCCCAGCGGCGGTAGAGGAGGGCGTGGAGGACGCAGTGTAGAACCCGTCTCAGTTCCCAGTTCAGCACTGTTTATTCCTTGGGTTAAATGGTCGCAGACAATGATGCTTTTGTCAGAAGATGAACAAAGAAATATTGTAATCGATACGGGCTGGTCAATACCTGGAAAAGGTTCTAGTTTTCAAGGCAAGTATGAGGGTGGAAACTGGAGCAACTTGGGGCATTATTACAGTGGATCTCTTGGTGTTTCTGGCTTGGTATATGTCAGAGAAACTTGATTCTATAAATAAAGTTATGCCAAAAATTATGCCAAGTCTAAATTTGCGCTTATTTCAAGGAACAGATTGTCATCTTGTTATGTTATCTTCCCTTTCAGTAATTGAAACAACCTTAAATATTACTCTTGATAAAGCTAGCTTACCAACACTTGTATC
>NZ_JACJUP010001255.1:0-1897 GCF_014748295.1 Planktothrix sp. FACHB-1355
GGAATCGATATCAAAGAAACCCGGTTTCTTCAAGAAACCGGGTTTCTAAATTCAGAAAGATTTGTCTTAGCATCTAAATATATAGTGTGTTTCGATCGTTATTGCGGCAATGTCTAGCCACCGCCAAGGCGTAATGAACGTTCTTAATTCCACAAACCCTTGATTCTAGTCTCTTCTTCCCCTAGCCCCGACGCCCTAATCCCTAGACCCTAATGAAAAATATCGCCAATTTACTCACTTCTTCGATCGTAGCCATTTGGGTAGGAGCGATCGCCATCCTCTCCGTCCAAAATGCTACCCAAGTTTCTCTGAAGTTTTTGGGATTCGAGTCAATTAAACTGCCAGTGGGTGTGGTGTTGGCCTTTAGTGCTAGTCTTGGGGTGGTGGGAGGTGCGATCGCTTTTCCTTTATTTACACCTTCAGAAAATCGAGAGGATGATGATTTTGAGGATGATGTGCCAGAAAATCGTCAATCCAGCGGCGGAAGTGATTGGTTAGAAACCGGATCGCAAGATTGGTAAGTTTATTTTGTGCGACGATATTCCCAAGGAGCCACAAAAGTGCGATCGCTCCAAATACCGCGTCTAGCTTTCTTTGCTTCCGCTTCTGCCTGTTCCACAATAGCTGCACTGGGACAGTTTTTCAAGTAGGGACGATTCACCAGCGCCAATCCCTCGCGCACTAACACTTCTTGAATGAAAACATTGTCAGCTAAACGGACTTCACCGATTTTGCGACCGTAGCGATCGGTATCGGTTAAAGTTAAGGTAACGCGATCGCCTTGTTTCACCAACTGCTGCACGCGACCCTGCGCTTTTACACCCCACTTGAATTGATTTTTGTCCACCAATTTTGTGCTTTGCTTTTCCTTTTGGGAATGGGGAACTTCCGGTGCATCGATACAGGCGAAACGCACAGTAAAGTTTTCTCCCTTCGAGTCTGTGACCGCGAGTGTATCTCCATCGCTGATTCGTTTGACGGAGTAAGTAATTTGTCCCGGACGGTTCGGACATCCTGTTAAACTGAGAATCAGGAAAGCAACGCCGAGGAATTTTAGCGAGTATGCGATCGATTTTTTGTAACTCATACTTAGCTTTTCCTTGCCAGTTTCGATCGACTTTTTCATAAAGTTATATTGCCCATAAATTTCACCACATTATCTGCCGATCTAAATTTATCGCCATTAAAAAATGCTCAACTTTGCAGAATCTTTTATGCGATCGCATATCCAGTATGCTCTCTAACTTGGGGAGGATGAAAGGCGAGGACAATACGATCTTTAGGTACTCCAGCAGCGACAAGTTCATTTGTGATGCCATCTTCAATACCATCGTAGTGAATCCAAATTTTCTCATTGCGAATTTCCACATGGACGATACAGCCATGCACTCTGCGGTGATTTTCCCAGCCTTCGTGTACCAGCATAAAGTGGTTGCGATCGCGGCTAACAATAACATAAGTAATTACATCACCATAACGATAAGGAATATCCGCATAATATTGGAGAATTTTTTCTAGAATATCACGCCATCGCTCTAGGGGTTGATTTGCGGTATCCATAAAATTATTTCCTCACTGTTTGAGTCAAAAAATATGATACGAAAACCAGGTTCTTCTAACAAGATTTTTCCAGCTTCCTCTTGGAACAAAGTCTCAAAAGTGTTGCGACTGACGGCTAAATAGAGACGACGGTCTGGATCTCTTCTTTGCAGATCTCTAGCATACAAAAAGAATTGTCCCCAGGCATTTTCGAGGTCATTAATAGGAGAAGGACTAAGAAAGCTTTTGATTTCGACAGCGATTTTTACAGAATCTCGTTCAGCCGCAATCAGTTTTTCAGCACCCAGGTCAACAAACGTGGAGCGTTCCCCTATCTTGAGGATAAGCGGGTCATCAG
>NZ_JACJUP010001256.1:0-1879 GCF_014748295.1 Planktothrix sp. FACHB-1355
GAACTAATTTTTTTAAGTCAAGCTATCCTGGGTTTGAGCATTTTCAAATTGACAAAGCAATCTGTTACAAACCGCACAGTAAATCATATTAAAATAAAATAAATACATAACTGCATCAACCACCAAGGTATCGCGGAAGTTATTAATTCCGCCAAACCCTCAATCTAGTCCCTAGCCCCTATAAAAGGTGCCGCCATGAAAAAGATATTAGTTATTGAAGATACTGCTGAAATCCGTGACAACGTTCAAGAGTTTCTGGAAGCTAAAGATTTCCAGGTAATGGTAGCTAAAAATGGGCGAATTGGTTTAGAACTGGCTCGCCAAAATAAATTCGACCTGGTTCTTTGCGACATCATGATGCCAGAAATGGATGGTTATGGTGTAATTGCACAGTTACGTCAAGACCCAGCCACCGCCGATCTTCCCTTCATATTTCTAACGGCTAAGTGCGATCGAGTAGACTTGCGCTTAGGGATGAACTTAGGTGCTGATGACTATATTACTAAGCCGTTTACTCCCTACGAATTACTGGAAGCGATTACTGCTCGACTAAATCGCGTTGCTCAACAAAATCAAAAACTTAAATCTGTTGTAGAGCGAGTAGAACATTTAGAACACTACGATGCTTTAACTAATTTGCCGAATCCATCAGCTTTACAGGGAGATGAGGGTTATTTGGCGCGATCGATCGTTAAAACCGACAGAAGCAAGCGTTTAGTTCCTTTTTTGCTGTTAGGTTTAGACAGATTTACCAGAATTAACGATACTTTGGGTTATTCCAACGGCAATTTAGTTTTGCAACAACTCGCACAACGATTGATTTTGTTTGGCAAAAGAATTGAAGGATCGGGTATAGTTAGAGTGAGTGGCGATGAGTTTGCTATTGTTTTGCCACCCATTGCTGACCAAGATTCAGGAGTGGGTATAGCGCAAGATATTCTCAAAATTATTGCCCAACCTTTTGACATCGATAATAAATCTATTCTGCTTACAGCTAGTATCGGTATTTCCTTTTATCCATCTGCTCCGACGCTAGAAGAATTGCAAAAACAAGCCAGTATAGCCATGAATTCTGCTAAGCGGGAAGGAGGTAATCGCTGTGTGGTTTATAGCCGACCAATTTTCGGACATGAATTCTCCAGAGATTTGCAACTTGGGGCTGATTTTCATTCGGCTTGGGAACAAAAGGAACTTCAGGTTTTCTATCAACCCAGAGTAGACCTTCGTAATAAAAAAATCGTTGCTTTGGGCGCAGTAGTGCATTGGAAACACCCAGTTAGAGGTTTAATTTCCCTAGAAAAAACTGCTGCGGTTGCCGAGGAAACTGGCTTGACAGTAACTATTAATGAATGGGTGTTGCGTGTTGCGTGTCAACAGGCAAAACTTTGGCGGCATTCCCGCATATCATCGGCAAGAGTAGCTGTGACACTTTCCGAACAGATGTTTACAGACAATGATATAGAATTAACCATTCTTCAAGCCTGTCAAGATGCAGGAATTGAACCTCGTTTTTTAGAGGTGGAGATACCAGCCGATACCATTGTCAATAGTTCTAACATTAACGCCACTGCATTAAAACTAATGACATGGCATAAGCTAGGCATTCAAACTACGATAAGTAATTTTGGCCTCAAACATACTTCTCTAGATTATCTGGATAAATTACGACTAAATAACTTGAAGATAGAAGCAAATTTGGCTTTTGCCAATTTACAGAGTGTTCCGATTCTAAATGCGATCGTTCAAATGGGACATCGCCTCAAACTTAAGGTAGTAGCCGATGGAGTCCAAACAGACGTCGAAGCTGCGATTTTGAGAAAACAAAAATGTGACGAAATTCAACAAAAAGAGGCATTTCCAGCGCACAAGATTGAAAGGG
>NZ_JACJUP010001257.1:0-1927 GCF_014748295.1 Planktothrix sp. FACHB-1355
AGCATATAGTTTAGATGGGATGGCTAAACTAAAGGAAAAAGTGAGCGCGATCGCCGAGCAAATTTTACACTTGAGTCAGCAGACGAATCAAATCGGCGAAATCTCGCGTTTTGTCAGCGATATCGCCAATCAGACAAATATGCTAGCCCTAAATGCAACGGTAGAAGCGGTGCGGGCGGGAGAAAATGGTAAAGGGTTTGGAGTTGTGGCGGCGGAAATTCGCAAACTAGCAGATGAGAGTAAAAAATCCGCAGTAAAAATTAACATCCTTGTTGCTGATATTCAAAGTGCGATCGATTCAACAGCAATCGTCACGAATGAAGGTACTAAAACTGTAGAAGAAGGAGTCGAAGTTGCCAAAAGCACAGCAGAAGCCTTCACGGGAGTGATGAATGCGATCGACAGCGTTGCTTTAAACAACCAACAAATCTCGCTCAATATCAATCAGCAAGCAGTTGCCATAAATCAAGTTGCCGATGCTATGAATACAATTAACTCGGCAGCAAAGGAAACAACTGGCGGTATTTCTCAAGTAAGGCTGGGAATTCAAAAACTCGATGATAGCGCACGCAACCTTAAGGCAGTTGTTTAAGAGACAACGATCGCACAACTGCCGCCAACTTGGTATTGCCGGAGCGATCGGCGACAATAGAAATCTTAACTCGCATATCTCTGACATCTAGAATGAACACCATCAAATACCTCCTCTCGGAAGACCAAATGCCTACTGCCTGGTACAACATACAGGCAGATTTATCCACACCTTTACCCCCCGTTCTCCATCCCGGTACGGGTCAACCAATTACTCCCGATGACCTGATTCCGCTTTTTCCGATGAGTCTCATCGAACAGGAAGTCACTCAACAACGTTGGATTGAGATACCAGACGAAGTAAAATCTATCTACCGTCAATGGCGACCGACACCACTTTATCGCGCCCGCCGACTGGAAAAAGTCCTCGATACTCCCGCCAAGATTTACTACAAATACGAAGGTGTCAGCCCTGCCGGAAGTCACAAACCCAATACTGCCGTTGCACAAGCTTACTATAACAAGCAGGCAGGCGTAAAACGATTGAGTACGGAAACGGGAGCCGGACAGTGGGGTTCCTCGCTAGCGTTTGCGGGGGCATTGTTTGGGTTGGAAGTATTAGTTTATATGGTAAAAGTTAGCTATCACCAAAAGCCTTACCGCCGTGCGTTGATGGAAGCTTATGGAGCGAGAGTAGTTGCCAGTCCCAGTCAAGAAACTCAAGCTGGGCGATCGATCCTAGCATCGCACCCCAACAGTACCGGTAGTTTGGGCATTGCTATTAGTGAAGCGGTAGAAGTTGCTGCCCAAGATGACGGAACTAAGTATGCTTTGGGTAGCGTTCTTAACCACGTTTTGTTGCACCAAACCGTAATTGGCTTGGAAGCTTTAGCACAGTTAGAAATGGCTGGAGATTATCCAGATATTGTAGTTGGTTGTACGGGTGGGGGTAGCAACTTCGCTGGCATTGCTTTTCCGTTTCTGGGTGCAAAGCTGCGGGGTGAAAGAGATGTGGAGATTATTGCTGTCGAACCTGCGGCTTGTCCATCTCTGACTCGTGGCAAGTATGCTTATGATTTTGGCGATACGGCTCACTTAACTCCATTGGTAAAAATGCACACTTTGGGTAGCACGTTTGTACCGGAAGGCATTCATGCAGGTGGCTTACGGTATCACGGGATGGCTCCCCTGGTAAGTCATGTAGTGAATTTGGGATTGGCGAAACCGCGTGCGGAATATCAGTTAGGTTGTTTCGCGGCAGGGTTGACTTTTGCTCGTGCAGAAGGTATTTTACCCGCTCCCGAAGCCAATCATGCAGTGAAAGCAGCGATCGACGAGGCATTAAAATGCAAGGAGTCTGGGGAAAGTAAAGTGATTCTATTTAACCTTTGCGGTC
>NZ_JACJUP010001258.1:0-1855 GCF_014748295.1 Planktothrix sp. FACHB-1355
ATTACACTTGTTCCGATAATTTTGCTGTATTTTTACGAGTTCTGGAATTCCATCCTACTCTTCAGATAATTAATTTTGGATTCCGGATCGATTTTCACCCTAACTTGCAGTTATGCGATCGCACCGATATTTTGTAGATGCTTAGTAAAATTTTATACTTGAGTTCTGATTGCAAGGCCAGCATATTATCCAGATTATAGATGCAGCCGGAACAACTTAGACTTTGCAATTGCTTTATTCTAGAAGAGTATGGCCAGCCGACGCACCACTTTTCTCAACTTGTCAGCAAGAGAAGGCCATTAATGAATGAGACTATTTTTGACATTAAACGTTCCTAAGTGTGGAAAAGAAGCCACCCCAAGAACTATACGTTGTTTGTAGCAAGTTGTACCTTGAAGTAAGGGAAGTGCAATGTGAGGTGCTTATGAAATCGCAGTGGGAATGTTTACTGCAAAACTTGGGCGAGTGGCAGGGTTCTTTTACCCGTTTCTCGCCCCAGGGAGAATTGTGGGAAGATACTCCTACTGTAGTTTCCCTAGAAGGACTGAATGACGATCGGACTATTCGTCAGACTATTCGGCGTTTCTTGCCCTCTCAAGAAGTTAAGGAACAAGTTCTGGAATACAGTTCTCTGGGACGAAGCACTCTCTTTTTCGACAACGGTGCTTTTTCTCAAGGATCGATTCAGCTGGCTCCATTTTCGGAGTTTGGGGCAGAATTAGGGCTGATAGATGATTCTAGCAGACGTTTGCGCCTTGTACAGATGTTTGACAAGCAAGGTCATCTCGATAAATTGACTTTAATCCGAGAAAAACTTGCCGGTACGGATGACTGGCAAAAGGGCCATTCGACAACATTAATCGAATTACTGGGGGAATGGCAGGGAGAAGCCGTAACGATTTATCCAGACTGGCGTTCGCCGGATAAATATACCACTAAACTGCAACTTTATCTAGATGATGATGGTAAGTTAGTTCAAGAGCTAACCTTTGGTAATCAGGTAATTTCATCTACTGCGAGTATTAATGGTTCTATTCTTCTGTTTGAGCGCAGTTCTCAACCCGTGCAAGTTTTGCTGTTACCCGATGGTGCTTCTTCTACTTGCCCCCAACAAGTTAAAGTCGGTCAACCTTTTTTTCTGGAAGTAGGTTGGTTGTTTGAGTCCGATCGCCGTCAGCGATTGATTCGCAGTTACAGTCATAAGGGAGAATGGGTTAGTCTTACATTGGTCAGAGAATTTAAAGTTGCAGTTGCAAACTAATATAGAGAACAGCGACGACTCAAAGCTTGTTCCAGCAAGATTTGATACTCTTTATCTGCGATCGTATAAGCTCCAAATCGCTCCAAATGGGGGTTGGTCATTTGGGCATCAAATAAGACGAAGTGACGGGATATCAATCGTTCTACCAATTTTACCATTGCTACTTTCGATCCTTCTGGAATCCGGTAAAACATCGATTCCCCAATAAATGCTCCCCCAATTACAATACCTAAGATTCCACCGGCTAGTTCATCTCTGCACCAGGTTTCAAAACTGTAAGCCCAACCAGATCGATACAGCGCCAAGTATATTTCTTGCAGTTCTGAGGAAATCCAGGTGGTTTCTCGGTTGGCGCACCCAGCAAGCACTCCTGCAAAATCGCGATTAATAGCGACAGAGAAGCGTTCTTGGTTGAGGACGCGCTGCAAGGATTTGGGATAGCGAAACCGCTCGTCCAAGGGAATTAAAGCCCGCTTGCGACTGTAGTACCATCCCAAGTTCTTACCCTCTTCATCAGCCATTAAAAAATAACCTTGGGCATACCCTTCGATAATGCGATCGATCTCAATCTGCATAAATTAGTCCGGTTTAATA
>NZ_JACJUP010001259.1:0-1926 GCF_014748295.1 Planktothrix sp. FACHB-1355
AAGACACCGCCACATTCCGGACACGCAAAAGCCGAGGGCGTTCCGGGTCTACCGTCGCTTTGCAGAATATCCATATCCATCTGAGCCAAAGCAGATTCTATTTCCATACTATTGGAAGGGCGATCGGCTTCTTCTTCGACTGACTCGTGCGCTAACTTTACCAACACACCTGCAATCTCCGACAGTGGTAATATGCAGTCAACCTGTACGTTGTCGATCGCACTGCGCGGCATTTCCCCAAAAAGCGCATCGTCCGGGTCTTGTACAACTGCAACTCCACCTCGTTGCTTCACCGCTAACAAACCTGCTGTACCATCGTCCAGTGTGCCCGTTAGGACCACACCTATGACCCGATGCCCGTATGCTACTGCTGCCGATCGAAATAGCGTATCGATCGCAGGTCGGTGATTGTTTTCTCTGGGGCCGCCAGACAGGTGAAGATGTTTGCGTTTTACAATTAAGTGCCAATCCGGAGGTGCTACATAGATATACCCGCGTTCGATCTCTTGCCCGTCTTTAGCGTGTTCTGCTTTCAAAGCACCTGCGCGGCTGAGGATTTGTGGCAGAACGCTTTTGGTGTAGGAGGGAAAGTGAACAACCACAAAGATAGCAGCCGGTATATCCAAAGGCAGATCGCCAGCTAATTTTATCAGTGCTTCCACTCCGCCCGCTGAGGCTCCGATAACGATAATGTCGCGTGTGGGCATATTTTTTAGCTGCGATCGAGCGGCTTATGGGGTGGGATGGAAGGACTCTTTACTGTGGTTTAATAGACATCTCCAAAAATTCTTGTGGGGTAGGCATCCTGCCTGCCTTTAATATTCTTTTGGAGGAGATGTTTGATGACTGGTCAGAAACTAACAATTTCTGCGATAATTTTATCGTAAATTATATTTCTTTTAACATATTAAAGGTAGTCAAAATCAGTCTATATCCAGACACTCAACAGCAGCAGTCACGCTTGGCAAGCTTTTGGTTCTTGCCGTTGGCGACCCCACTTCCCGGTCAACCTAACGATTGACAACGGTCGGGGATGGTTTAGTCATCATCCGGCTATCCATCTCCATCCTGCAACGCTATCGGGTGGAGCCTGACGCCGTATTCGGTAAAGTTTCGTTACTTACTGGTGAAAAATGGTGAAAACGAAAGTAACGTCAAGGTTGTTACCTGCAAAACCGGAAGACATTATGGCAACCGAATGCAGTATCAGTCCAGCTTTTGACATTGTAGCTCTGGCGGCTTCGGCTGGGGGACTGAACGCTTTGAGTTGCATTTTGTCCAGCCTACCGGCTGATTTTCCAGCGCGGATCGTAGTGGTGCAGCATATGTCTGGCCAGCATCGCAGTTTTTTAGCAGAAATCCTCAACCGTTGCACGCCCTTGCGAGTAAAGCAGGCTGAAGAAGGAGAACAAGTGATTCCAGGTACAGTTTACGTTGCCGCACCCGATCGCCACTTATTGGTTAACCTCGACAGTACTGTTTCTCTTACTCAAACTGAAAAAGTGCATTCTGTGCGTCCCTCTGCGGAGATATTGTTTAAATCGGTAGCAGAAAAATATCAGAAAAGAGCGCTCGCCGTAATCTTGACGGGAGCAAATATGGATGGCTCAAAAGGAGTAGAAGCAATTAAAAAAATGGGTGGGAAGGTAATTGCACAGGACGAAAGTACATCACAAGTTTTCGGTATGCCTGCTGCGGCGATCGATACTGGCTGCGTTGATTGGATTCTGCCACTGGACAAAATCGCAGATGCCATCAAAAATTTAGTAATGGGAGGGCAGATCTAACGATGAGCATTGCCCCCAAAGACGAACAATTTGAAACGTTGCTACAGTACCTCAAGCAGAGTCGGGGTTTTGATTTTACAGGTTACAAACGCCCCAGCTTAATGCGCCTGACAAAAAAGCGTATGCAGCGGGTCGATAT
>NZ_JACJUP010000126.1:0-9705 GCF_014748295.1 Planktothrix sp. FACHB-1355
AATGGTACGACGATCGGCGTTTTGAGTTACAAATTTTAGTGCGATCGCCGCAGCAGTTTTATTTAAGAATTCCTGTAAGACTTTCATCGGCCTACAGGAATTTCAACTAAATAGTATGTGACTGCTGACAGCAAGTTTGCTAGCGTTATGGTTACTAAAAATCTTATTAAAAAAGTTTTGATTGGATTTGGTGAATTAAAAATTGGCGCGATATTAAAGAGTATGGGAAAATGTTAATTAACCATCCATTCCCTCAGAAACTACATAAAAATGAATCAAAGTTGGTAATTAGTGGCGTGTAAATGTACTCAATAAAATAAGAGAAATGATTAATTTGCAGATACTTGTGAGAATCAATCGCCAAGCAAATTGCATAACTTAAGCAAAAACAGCCAGAAACAATTCCTAATGTTGCCAAAGAGTATAATACAATAGCGTTGCAATAAAAATAAACACTATGCAAGCAGAATACCGTCAGCGTCGCGAACAATTGATGGCTAAGATTGGCAACGGCACTGCTATATTTCGCAGTGCGCCAATGGCAGTTATGCACAACGATGTCGAGTATAATTTTCGACAAGATAGCGATTTTTACTACTTGACCGGGTTTAACGAACCGGAAGCAGTTGCAGTTCTGGCACCGCATCACTCAGAACATCGCTTTGTGCTATTTGTGCAGCCGAAAGATCCAGAGAAGGAAGTCTGGACGGGATACCGCGTTGGTGTGGAAGCGGCGAAGGAACAATACGGAGCTGATGAAGCTTATCCCATGACAGAATTGGATGAAAAACTGCCCAAGTATCTGGAAAAGGCCGATCGAATTTATTATCACCTGGGACGGGATGAAAAGTTCAATCAAACTATTATCAGACACTGGCGGCGACTGATCGCAACTTATTCCAAACGGGGTACGGGACCAGTGGCGATCGAAGATACTAACTTTGTGCTTCACAGCATGAGGCTGAGCAAGAGTCCAGTAGAATTAGAATTAATGCGAAAAGCGATCGCTATTTCTGTAGAAGCGCACGATCGGGCCAGAGAATTTACCCAACCGGGACGTTACGAGTACGAAATTCAAGCAGAAATCGAGCATATCTTTCGTCTGCGCGGTGGGATGGGGCCGGCTTATCCTTCCATTGTGGCATCTGGCGCTAATGCTTGCATACTGCATTATGTGGAAAATAATCGCCAGATGCAGGACAACGAATTATTGTTGATCGATGCCGGTTGCTGTTACGGTTACTACAACGGTGATATTACGCGCACATTTCCGGTAGGAGAGAAGTTTACGCCAGAACAAAAAGCAATTTACGATATTGTACTGGAGGCGCAACGGCAAGCGATCGCCCAAGTTCAGCCTGGAAATCCTTGGAACCAATTTCACGACACAGCAGTGCGAGTGCTGGTAGAAGGTTTAATGGATTTGGGAATTCTGCAAGGCAATATCGACGAAATAATTAAAGAGGAAAAATACAAACCTTATTATATGCACCGCACCGGACACTGGTTGGGGTTAGATGTTCACGACGCAGGTTTCTACAAGCACGGCGAAGAAGCTTGGCAAATTTTGCAACCGGGACAAGTTTTGACGGTAGAACCGGGAATTTACATCGGACCCGATGTGAAACCCGCCGAAGGACAACCAGAAGTTGATGACAGGTGGCGCGGTATTGGCGTTCGCATTGAAGATAATGTGTTAGTAACTGAATCAGGACATGAAGTTTTAACAGCCGCAGTTCCCAAATAAATATCAAGCCATGATGGATCTACTTTTTAACGTCGATTGGTATAAGGTATTTACTCCCAGTATGTCAATCGCCGAACTTTTCGTGCGCGGATCGCTGGTTTATCTAATGCTTTTTGCGATCCTGCGCTTTCTTCCTAACCGCCAAATAGGAACGGTGGGAATTTCCGATTTGCTGGTAGTAGTTTTGTTCGCCGAAGCTGCCCAAAATGCGATGGCAAGTAACTATACTGCCATCACAGATGGTGTCATTCTTGTTAGTACGATTATTTTATGGAGCTACAGTTTAAACTGGCTGGGGTATAAGTTTCCGCGCTTTCAACGTTTCCTCAGTCCACCTCCGACGCCGCTAGTAATCAACGGTCGCATAGTGCGTGACAAGATGGCAGAGCAATTGATTACCCAAGATGAGTTGATGAGTATTCTTCGCAAGCAGGGAGTGCAAAAACTCAATGAGGTAAAGTTAGCATTTATGGAATCTGACGGACATATCAGCGTAATTACTCATTCCCCAGTTTCTGTGATTTTACCCGACACGAAGGAACGCGAGTCCGATGCAAGCTGACAACCGATCGCAGAAACACTAGAATCCTTAAGGGCGTTGGCATCGGATCAAAAAACCCGGTTTCTTTGAGAAACCGGGTTTTTAACGTGTACTGCTATAAAAGCGATCGGTCACCATTTTTGTAGCATTTGTAACTAGATATTATGTAAATATTTATCACAAAAAACCCGATTTGGCCTAATAGTTGGAGCATAAACCAGACAAATGGGTGCAGTTCGCGAGACTTTACCCAGCGGTGAATTGCTTTGAGTTAGGTTGTATGCCATTTAATATTGAATTTGATTATCGATTTGATACCAACGGTTTCTTCAGCGACCCAGCCAGAAGAAATGCTTTAGAAGCAGCTGCAAATGTTTGGGAAAACTATATCCAAGATGAATTTCCCAATGTTCCGGCTGGGATTTCTTTCAACGTGGGAAACCCTCAAACCGGACAAACTACACCGATAACTTTAACTTCGGAAATTGACGATTTATTAATTTTTGTTGGCGCGGCATCGCCCCCGTTTAACAATCGCAACTTTATTAACGCTGGCGCAGTAGGAGGATTGGCTGGTTTTGATGCTGTGGGGAGTGTTTTTAGCTCCCGCCTCATAGGTTCTAATTTTGAACCTTATGTAGGAATTCTCTCTTTTAATACTAATCCTCAAATTAATGGGCAAGCTGTACCCTGGTTTTTTGACGAAACTCCCAATACATCGAACGATCTGCCAGTTGGCTCGTCTTACTATGATTTTACTGCGGCGGCTGTCCATGAAATCGGACATATTCTGGGCTTTGGCGTTCCCATTTTCAGACAATTAGTAATTGACGGCTATTTTACCGGGCCGAATGCCAGAGCGGTTAAGGTCGGGAATGGGATTCCGATTGCAAATGATGGTTCTTTATCTCATATCAGTGCTGATTTTCCGAGCCTGATGAATCCTACTGCACAAGCTCGTTTACCGGGTCAAGCTGAATTAGCTATTTTGGCAGATATTGGCTACCAAATTGGTGGTTTTCAAACTCAGGGTGAAACGTTACCGATCGCAACTGAGGGAGATGACCAAATCATCGGTACAGTTTTGGGCGATATTATCAATGGTTTGGGTGGGGCCGATCGCATTTTTGGCAATGCGGGGAATGATATGGTTTTGGGCTTAACGGGCGATGATTTTATTGATGGGAAGGAAAACGACGATATTCTATTCGGCAATCAAAATAACGATAATATTTTTGGCGGTCAAGGTAATGATATCATTTATGGTGGGAGAAATGAAGATTATCTCTCTGGCGATGATGGCAACGATATTTTATCGGGCGATCGCGGCAACGATCAACTTTTCGGCGGTGCTGGCAGAGATACCTTTGTGTTTCGCGCCGAAAGCGGTGTAGATCAAATTAATGATTTTGTCGTAGCGGATGATATCATCCAGATCGGGATTGGGCTTGGTTTTAATAATGGCGTGGATGTGTTACGCACTATTACTAATAGTAGTCTGGCTACAGGAGGATTCTTTTCGCAAATTACTCTCAGCCAGGGAAACACGATTACAGTTTTTAGCGATGCGACTTTGACGGCGGCTAACTTTGCGATCGCAGGGGTTACCACCTTGTAATATTGTTTGCGGTTGCCTATGAATCATTATGGCCCTAGAGGTGCAGAGAGGCAACCGGGGCAGAGGGGAAAAAGGAACAATTCCGACGCAAACGGATTTGATAGAAATAAGTAATTGCATCCCAAATAAACCGAGTTTCTGGGGAAGAAATTCGGTTTTTGTGTAAGTTCCGGCATAAATAATTGTTTCTGAGCCGATATTTTGCTCGCGATATCAGCTAGAGTAAAATTGCTATGGTGGGGATGAGTGGGTTGGGATTATGGAAGCACTGCCTTTTTCTTCAGGAGAGCAGGTGAACAAATTTCGGTTTCTGCAAGCGCAGCTACGCGATCGCTGGCAGTCGATCGAACAATCGGAAAATGGCGATTACGATATCTTGGTAATTCCCTCCCTCAGTATGGATCGGGGAGAACTTCAGAAAATTGAGGGCTTCCTTTACTACGAAGAACGGCTGCTATTTTCGTTAATTCGGCTGCGGAGCCCTCGCGCACGGGTAATTTATGTAACATCGCAGCCACTACCGCCAATAGTGATCGATTACTACCTGCAATTACTCCCCGGCATCCCATTTTCCCACGCTCGCGATCGCCTGCTAGTATTTTCCACCTACGATTCCTCTACCACACCCCTAACTCAAAAAATTTTAGAGCGTCCTCGTTTGCTCGAGCGCATTCGAGAGTCATTGCGCCTAGAGAAGTCGTTCATGATTTGCTTTAATTCGACGACTCTAGAACGAGATTTATCTTTGCAATTAGGCGTTCCCCTCCTAGCAGCAGATCCGGATTTACTTTACTGGGGGACAAAAAGCGGCAGTCGGCAAATATTTGCTGAGTGCAATATTCCCCACCCGGATGGTAGCGAACTTGTTTTGAGCGCGGAAGATTTAGCGGAAGCAGCCGCTCAATTGTGGGAGAGGCAACCAACTTTGCAGCGAATGGTTGTTAAGCTCAACGAAGGATTTTCTGGAGAAGGCAATGCGCTGTTAGACTTAAGACCTATTCAGGATGTCGCTCCCAGTTGTGCATCGCATCGAGAAAGAGTTGCGGCAATTAGCGATCGCTTCCCATTTCTTAGTTTTCAAGCTCATAACGAAACTTGGTCACACTTTTCCAGCCGCATACCAGAATTAGGCGCAATTGTAGAAGCTTTTATTGAAGGAGAAGAAAAACGCAGTCCCAGCGTTCAAGGTCGCATTACACCAGATGGAGAAGTGGAAATCCTCTCTACCCACGATCAAATTTTGGGCGGTTCTGGCGGTCAAATTTACCTGGGTTGCTATTTTCCTGGCGACGAATATTATCGCTTGCAATTGCAGGAATTGGGATTGCGAGTTGGTCGAAATCTGGCAGAAAAAGGAGCATTAGAACGCTACGCTGTCGATTTTATCGCCGTTCGTCAACCTGACGAAGCAGGTAACGCGCAGTGGGATTTGCAAGCAATTGAAATCAACCTGCGTAAAGGCGGCACCACCCATCCATTTATGACCCTCAAATTTTTAACTAACGGTCGCTACAATACTTCTACCGGATTGTTCTATAGCCAGCAGGGAAGTCCGAAATATTACATTGCTACCGACAACTTGCAAAAAGACCGTTATCGCGGTTTGCTGCCAAACGATTTGATGGATATCATTGCCCATCATCGACTGCATTTTGATACCA
Organism: Planktothrix sp. FACHB-1355; assembly: GCF_014748295.1. NCBI lineage: Bacteria > Bacillati > Cyanobacteriota > Cyanophyceae > Oscillatoriales > Microcoleaceae > Planktothrix > Planktothrix sp. FACHB-1355. Next base: position 5,568 of record NZ_JACJUP010000126.1, read on the forward strand.
GTACAGAAACAGGTACAATATTTCATCTCATGGGTTGCCTGTCTGAATTCGGTAAATTGGGGTTAACCAGCATCGGTAATTCTTCCCAACAAGCTAAAGATATCTACAACAGGGTTATTAATGTGTTGGATGAAGAAACGAAATCAACAGCTAAAACTTTAACATCAGTTAGTAGTGCAGCAGTTAATTAAAAAAATCACAAGTAGTTCGGGCCTGCAAAATCTTACTGCGAACTCTACAATACTTGACTTTTTGTATGCGTTGATATTGCCGAAATTTACACTCTTTTCTACCTGGAGAAGTAAATTTATAAGAGTGACTCTTACTAACGGCAGACGAAACGCTACTTTCACGTTTCTACGATGAAATTAGTTGTCAAGACAAAACGTTGTGTTATGGCTAAGAAAAAAGATCGAGATACAAGCAATCGTGGCTTCGCCTCTATGGATGACGAAAAACAGCGCGAAATAGCTAGTAAAGGAGGCAAAGCTGCTCATGAAAAGGGCACCGCTCATGAATTCTCTCATGAGGAAGCTGTAGAAGCCGGTCGCAAAGGTGGAAAAGTTGCTCATGAGAGAGGAACTGCACACGAATTCTCTCATGAAGAAGCTGTAGAAGCCGGTCGCAAAGGTGGCGAAACTGTCAGTGAAGACCGCGAACATATGTCGGAAATAGGCCGTAAGGGCGGTAAATCCTAACCGTTTTGCGGATTTATGCGTGATGAGTTTTGAGTCTTGAGTCCTGAATTCAAGGCTCAAAACTCATAGGACTCAATTAAGCCAAAATTTGTTGGGAGTCGTGTAGAATCAAGACATTCTGCATTTGTTTTGGCCTTACTTGTCCCAACTTGGCTTTTGATTGAGTTGTGCATCAACAATCTGTTGCCACTGCTGCCCACTGCATCAATCCCGCTTGCCCGCGTCCCTATCCCCAGAGTATAGGGAATAATTTTTGCAACATTTGTGGCTCGACGCTGCGTCTTAAAAATCGCTACATTCCTCTAGAAAGACTGGGATTCGGCGGATTTGCGGCTATATATTCAGTCTGGGATATTAAGACGCAGACAGAGCAAGTGCTGAAGGTTTTGTTGGAAACTTCACCTAAAGCTTTGTCGCTGTTCGAGCAAGAAGCGATGGTGCTGGCGAGTCTGCGTCATCCAGGAGTACCGAAAGTAGAGCCAGATAGTTATTTTCAGGTTATCGTAGGCGATCGCCAAGGGCAGTTGCTACCTTGTCTGGTAATGGAAAAAATCGCCGGTCAGACATTGGCGGATATTCTCAAGCACCATCCCCAAGGTTGTCCGGAAAAGTGGGTGGTGAACTGGCTCAATCAGGCGGTGCAGATTTTGCGAGAATTGCACTTACGTAAAATTATCCATCGCGATATCAAACCGTCTAACCTGATGCTGCGCCACGGAACCGGACAATTGGTACTGATCGATTTTGGTGGCGCAAAACAAATAGGCCCCGCTCATAGCAATTCTCAAGCTAGTTCGACGCGATTATTTTCACCGGGATACAGTCCCCCAGAACAAATAGCTGGGGGTGTGGTGGGGCCAAGCGCCGATTTTTATGCACTCGGTTTAACTTGCATTCAGCTACTGACGGGTCAATATCCCCCGGATATGGAAGATCCGAAAACGGGGGAATTGCGCTGGCGTCAATACGTTAAAGTTAGTCCGGGCTTTGCTGCATTGCTGGATGATATGGTGCGATCGGATGTCGATCGACGACCTAGCAACGCCAGAGAAATGATCAAGCGTTTGCGGAAGATTTCTCCCGGACAAATCACACCAAATTTTGCGGTGGGGGATTTGTGGAAAATTATCCCCAAAACGCTCCAAATATGCCTGAATTTGCTATTAGCTGGGCTGGCACTAATTTGGAAATGGACTAAATGGCTGAGCGTTAACGCTTACCATCTGACTATCCAACTGATTAAAGCTTGTTTCGGTACGCTTTTGCAGATGGTCAGCGGGGGGATAGGTGCGGGTGTGGGTGCGGGAATTGGCTTTTGGTTAGCCGATCGCTCTCCCCATAATTTTCACATACCGGGTGCGATCGCACAACAATTACCTAGCTGGGTTTCTAATATAGCGATCGCAGCATCTAAACCGCAAATGATTTTATTCGCCGCCGCCGGTTTGGGAACAGCTTGGGGTTTGACACAAGCCAAAACTTTGGGTCAACAACAACGGCGCTATTTAATAACAGGAATGATGGGCGTTTTCGGTTATGCGGTTGGTTGGTTAATTTTGCAAAGAGTCGCGCCATCTGGAGTCATCGCACCCGACGATTTGGTAATCATGACGGCGGTTGCAGCTTTTCTATTGACTTTGGGATTGGGATTGCCCAGTCACGATCTTGTTCATGCTGTATTTACTGCGATCGGCACAGCTAGCTTCTTTGCAGGTTTGGTCACCCTCACGGTCAAAATTTTGCCCGTGTCTGCTCTTTTCGGTTTTTCTGATGCTTTTTTCCATACCCTCAATTGGACTAATTTCGGTTTCAGCATTATCTTTTTCAGTCTTTTGGGAATCATTCTCGGTTTCTGGTTAGGTGTGAGTTATTATCTTTTTGTACCTTTTCTGCGTCTGTTAGGTTTTCGTTGAATCGAGATAGGAAATAAGAGTGAAAACAGATACTATTTTTTATCAACTTTTTAAAGAATTTCCCAACATCTTCTTTGAACTGATCGGCAAACCTGACGCCAACATCAATGCCTACGAATTCATCGCCCCTGAAATCAAACAGCAGAGTTTCCGCATCGATGGTTTATTTGCTACTTTAGAACAGTTCCCGACAGAACCGCTTTACTTTGTCGAAATTCAATCTTATAAAGATGAAGAATTTTACGAACGGTTGTTTGGCGAAATCTTTGTTTACTTCCGCCAATATAGACCGCCTAATTCAGATTGGTATACTATAGTTATCTACGAACGCCGCAGTTACGAAACACCAGTGCATCCGCGCTATCGCACGTTAGTGGAAAAGCACCTGCGCTGCTTTTATTTAGACGAAATAGAAGCCGTTAGTCAGGACTCTTTGGGAATAGGTATCCTGAAATTAATTGTAGAGACTCCCACGAATACTACCAGCCGCGCTAAAGAACTAATTAACAAAGCTACTGTTGAATTGACAGATACCATTATCCAGCGGCAAGTGCTAGAATTTATTGAAACAGTTGTTGTCTATAAATTTCCCAATTTAGGTCGAGAGGAAATCGAAGCTATGCTAGGACTGAACCTACTCAGGCAAACCAGAGTGTATCAAGAAGCCCGCGAAGAAGGTCTTGCTGAAGGTCGTCAAGAAGGTCTTGCTGAAGGTCGTCAAGAAGGTCTTGCTGAAGGGATTGAAGAAGGAAAATTACAAACTAAATTAGAAATGATACCTCTGCTACTGGATCTAGGATTGAGTATTCAGGAAGTTGCAGTACGCTTGCAACTTGACGAGGAAGCTGTAAGAAAAGTGGTAGAAAATCGCTCTTAGCCAAATACTATGGGTAGAGAAACTATGTCAATGCTGAACCTCATCAGACATACCAAAGTTTATCAAGAAGCCTACGAAGAAGGTCGTGCTGAAGCTATTGCTGAATGGATTGAAAAGGGAAAATTCCAAAATAAATTACAAACGATCGCACTGCTACTGAAACTGGGATTAAGCGTTCAAGAAGTTGCAGCCCGCTTACAATTGGAGGCGGAAACTGTAAGAAAAGTGGCAGAAAATGATGGTTGGTAAAACGATCGCAACAACATCGCGTCCGATAATTATTGCCCACCGAGGCGCAAGCGGTTGGCGTCCGGAACATACTTTAGCTGGGTATGAATTGGCGATCGATCTGGGGGCAGATTTCATCGAACCGGATTTAGTTTCTACTCAAGATGGCGTGTTAATTGCGCGTCACGAAAATGAAATATCCGGTACTACCGATGTAGCCGATCGCCCGGAATTTGCCAACCGCAAAACTGCTAAAATTATTGATGGCGAAACTGTCACTGGCTGGTTTGCTGAAGATTTTACCATATCTGAAATTAAGACGCTACGGGCTAAAGAACGTCTGCCGTTTCGATCGCAATCTTTCAACGGCTTATTTTCCGTCCCTACTCTGCCAGAAATTATCGATTTAGCTAAACGCAAAA
>NZ_JACJUP010001260.1:0-1897 GCF_014748295.1 Planktothrix sp. FACHB-1355
TGTTTTGAGAGGAGAGTTAAATCAACTTAAAGATAATAATGCTAAATTGACTCAAGATAATTTACAACTCCGAGCCAACAAAAACTCTTTAGAATCAGAACTAAGACAAACACTAGACCAAATTAAACCTTTAGAAAACCCCAAGAAAAAGCTAGAGCAAGAAAAAACGCAATTAGAAATAAAGTTTGATGCTTTAAACAAAGTAGAATCTGAGCTTCGTCAGGCAGAATCAGAAATTAACCAGCTAAAAAAGGAACTTGAAGAACTGAAACAAACTAAAAAGAACTTAGAAGTAGAGATCAACCAAGAAAAGGCTCAATTTACATCTGTTGAGCAAAAAGTTAAACATTTGGAAAACGTCAAAAATCAATTAAATGCAGCTCTGAAGCAGGAAAAAATTAAAGTTGTGCAGTTAGAGGAGAGGATAAAGCAACTAGAAGAAGATCCTAATCATGGTTTATCCGAGCAGGAGCAAGAATACTTCCATTATTATTATGATCAGTCACATATACTTGACGAAGTAAGTTTGTTAAGATTGTACAACGATTTAGTATATTTTGTTCAAGAATCTTTGAACTGTTCAGGCATAGAAGAATTAGATGATTGGGAAAAAACTGAAGAGTTTTATGTAGAACTTATAAGTAGGGTTTGTTTTATCGATACCATACTCGTCACTAAAATTGAATCCTTAGAAGATGAATTTTCCTTCATCTCCAAGGAAAATAATAATTATGATTTAGCTGATACCTTTAGCTACCCGGGTAAATTTTTGTTTTGGAGTAATGGCACAGTGCGTTGGGAACTAAGTTCTTTCCTTAATAAGTAGGTGGGCGTCTATTGACGCCAGTATGTGAAAAGATGTAAAGACAACAGGTGATTAGATCGGTACAGTAATTGATGTATGCGATCTCTCACAGCAAAACGGTCGCTGATATCTTCAGGACACAAGACAATAATGTTGCTATGCCTTTATTGGCTGGTCGTCATTCATTAGCTCGCGCAGAAAGGAGGTGTCCTCCGAATGATTTGAGCGACCGTCCCTACCTAACATTAGTTTAGGTAGGGACTTCTGCCAACATTTTTCGTTAAACCTGAAAGCCTATAAAGTCAAAAGTCAAAAAGAAGAGGGGCTAACCCCTAGCCCCCAGTACCTAACTCCTAACCCCTAGAACTCTTGCAAGTACTTGCTCATAAGCGCTTTCTACATCTCCCAAATCGCGGCGGAAGCGGTCTTTATCCAAGACGCGGCGGTTGGGATCGGTTTCGGACTGGTTCCACAAACGACAGGTGTCGGGGCTGATTTCATCAGCTAAAAGCAGTTTTTGTCGATTGTCAACACCAAACTCAAGTTTGAAGTCTACCAAGGTAATGCCGCACTCGTTAAAAAAGTTACCGAGAATTACATTAATTTCCCTAGAGAGAGCTTGGAGGCGATCGACTTGTTCTGGGGTAGCAAGTTCCAATAAGAAGAGGCGATCGCGTGTCAGGAGAGGGTCTCCCAAACCATCATTCTTATAGTAAAATTCCACCAAAGGTTGTTTGAGAATTGTCCCTTCTGGCAACCCAGTTTGTTTGCAAAGACTGCCAGCAGCGATGTTTCTGACTACCACTTCTAAAGGTAAAATTTGCACTCGCCGGACGCGCATTTGGTTGGGCGCAGGAGTATCGATAAAATGGGTAGGAATGCCCTTACCCTCTAACATTTGAAACAAATGAGCCGAGATTTTACAGTTGATCTCGCCTTTGCCAGCAATAGTGCCCCGCTTCTGTGCATTAAACGCGGTGGCATCATCTTTAAAGACGGTCAGCAGAATTTCCGGGTCATCTGTAGGGTAAAGTATTTTGGCTTTGCCTTCGTATAGCTTTTCGTTCATTGTTTATTGCTCATTGGTTATTC
>NZ_JACJUP010001261.1:0-1919 GCF_014748295.1 Planktothrix sp. FACHB-1355
CCACTCCCCCACTCCCCCACTCTCCCTCTATGGCTTTTGCGTTGCGATCGCTAATTTTGCACCTTCAACTCGCCGCAATCGATCCATAACCTGTACTACTTGACCGTGATTGACTGCTTTATCTGCATTCAATACCACAAGTAAAGGTTGATTCGGTTTGATCTGCTGGCGCACGGCGTTTTCCAACGCCTCCAGCTCGATGGGTTCTCGATTTAGCGCCAATCGCCCTTGTTCGTCAACTGTCACCGTCACTTGCGCTGGTGGCTGGCTTTTTCCGGTCGCGGCGGATGGCAAATTGACCGATAATCCTTCCGAACGAGTCAAAAACAGGGAAGACATCACGAAAAAGGTCAAAATCGCAAACACAACATCGATCATCGGCACGATGTTGATTTGGGGCGGTATATCCGGTTCATCGGGTAGACGCATAAGCTTTTTCTCCTCGTTCGTAGCGACGGCGATAAAGCAGTTCCAGCTGTCCGCCATATTCCTGAATCCGTGCAATTTGGCGTAGGTAAAGCCCCCGAAATGTATTGGCAAACATCAGGGTAAAGATGGCGACTACCAATCCCGATGCTGTAGAAACGAGAGCTTCGCTGATTCCAGCCGTGGCATTAGCTGTTTTAGTACCGCCCACATCACCCAGATTCAGGGAGCTAAACGAAGTTATCAGTCCTAATACAGTGCCTAGAAGTCCGAACAACGGAGAAAGGCTGATTATGGTATCAAAAACGTTGTTAAACCGCTTCAGCACTGGTATTTCTGCTTGCGATTCGCTTTCCAACGCCAAGCGAAATTCTTCTGGAGTCGGTTCTTCAAGTTCCAAAGCAGCCAGAAAAATTCGTGCTATGGGCAAATCGGCATTTTGCTTGAGTCGATCGATCGCACCAACAACGTTATCGCGACGGTACAGAGCAAATACGTCTCGCACTACCCGATTCTGCCTTTGGTTGATGCGAAACCAAAAAGCTATACGCTCTGCAATTAGCGCCACCGCTACTACTGAAAAGGCTAGCAGCGGCCACATGACCACGCCGCCATCTGCAAAAAGTTTACTTATTCCCATTTAAAGCCTCTACGCCAATCTAAAAGGCGATTCCTGCTTGCCAGCGAATTCTGCTGGTAAACCTAACGTCCTCATGAGAGATTATCTCTAATGAGAATAGTTGTCAAGTCTCTCTTAAACTTTAATGACACTAGAATTTCTACTTAATAGTAAAGATTTTCGTTAAGTTTTATTTTATTTTTAGAATAACCTTTTATAATTCATGGTATTACAGCTTGTTTATCGAAAAATAGATCTATTACGAACTTGACAAAATTCTTGAATAGTCTTACTTTCACTAAAGACAAGTGCAAATTATTTGCAATAGAATATGAGTCTTTCCAGGATCGCTCTACAGCAGCGACAAAGAGAAGAGGAGGAGCTGAAGTCTTTTCTAACCTTTAGCTCGATCGGTTCCGTGGTACTGCATATAGTCGTGCTGAGCCTGAGCAATTTTTGGGTTAGTGCGGCAGAAGTGCCAGAAGACCCGATCGAAGTGGTGATGGTCGATCCGCCGATCGAGGCAGTTGTCAAACCGGAAGAGAACACTCAACTCAAAGCAGAACCAAAAGCTGAAAGTACTTCTAGCGGCGGTTCCCAAGCAGGTGGCACAACCGGTAGTTCATCGGCACCATCATCTAGATCTACAGGTTCTCAGTCAGACATCGCCCTCAAAGAACCGGCGATTTTTTCTGGCAAACAGCCGAATCTGCCTGAAATCCCTGCCATCCGGCAACCAGTTGCTACTTTACCGCCCTCTCCATCTGAGCTGCCTAAACCTCTGGAACCTCCTGTTCTTAGCACTCCGCTAAAACTACAGCCAGCGCCAGTTGCTAGCATCCCGCCCCAACCGATCTGGACACCGCAACCGATC
>NZ_JACJUP010001262.1:0-1884 GCF_014748295.1 Planktothrix sp. FACHB-1355
TTACTTCCGGTTGTACTTTGGAAGCTCGCCGCTTTCAGGAAGACTTGCCAAAATACATGGAAAAAAATACTCAAATCCTTGGCGTTAGTGCCGATTCTGTAGATTCGCACGCGGAATTTTGTGACTCGGAAGGGTTAAAATTTCCCTTACTAGCCGATACCGACGGTGAAGTTAGTAAAGCCTATGGTTCGTGGATAGGTTATCTATCCATGAGGCACACTTTTATTATCGATCCAGAGGGGATTATCCGCGAGGAATATACGGGGGTAAATCCAGCAATTCACAGTAGCGAGGTTTTGGCTCGTTTGGACGAATTGCAATCAGCAAATTCTTAGCGAATAAGGTGGGCATTGCCCACCCTACTCTTAAACTAAGCCTCTGGTTTAAAATAATCTAATAAGCGATCGCCCGAATCTGCCCTTACCAATCCTACCACCACATCGGGTAATGCAGCTAAACTCGGATAAACTAAATATCGCGGTTCCCATTGAGGATGAAACTTTTCTTTAAAAGCGTGCAATCCTTTAAAATTGTAGAACTGGTTTAAGTGTTCGGAAAGATAGCGCAGCGCCTTTTCTAAGCGAGGAGATTTTTCAGTTTCTCCTACACCAGAAAGCGCTGACAAACCGAGATTGAAACTATCGTATCCCATTTCTTTGCAGTGCTGAAGCATAGATACGAAGAGAAATTCCATAATCCCGTTTTCAACTTCAGCGCGTCGCCGCATCAAATCGACAGCAATTTGATTGAGTTGGTAAGCTCCTATTAAGTTAGCGAAAGCGCTGACACGACCTTCTGAGTTATGTATGACTGCGATCGCACTATCGCGGATATAATTATCGTCAAACCAACCCACAGAGAAACGCTTTTCTGCACCCTTCATCATCTGAAGCCATTCATCGCTCACAGATTTCAATTCCCGCACCAAATCATCTGCAATCGGCGGCTCGTAAAATTTAAATTGATATCCCAATTTAGTGAATTTATTAACGGCAGTTCTTAAATTTTGATTGGCTTTACCTTTGGTAGAAAACCCATTGAGATCGACAATGGCTTCTTGACCGATTTGCAATACTCGAAAGCCAAGCGATTTGTAAAGTTCCAGTTCATCTGGTAATGTTTGGTAAAAAGCGGGATACCAATCATTGCGATCGCAATATTTTTGAAATCCCAAAATCACCTCTTGCCGCTCTTCCGGTGGGCCAATGGGATCTCCTAGCGCGATCGCACCCCGACCCTTCGGAACATAAGCAATTACACTCTGACCAGAAGCGCTAAAATAATAAGATTTATCATCAAATAAAACAAATCGCGCCAAAGAAGACCGACCGTACTGCTGCACAATTTCTTTCGCTGTTTGTCGCTCTTTTGATGTCGCTGAGTTACGCAGCAAAACAGGTCGAAAAAGCATAAAGAGAGCATAAGCCAATGTGACAGCACCGACAATATAAATAGAATTGGCAAAAAAGTTACCAAATCGAGTTTTAGGTTGCAAACCGGCATTGTCTTCTGTGAAGAACATCGCCAAAGTTTGCCACAGAGCTTCTGTAAAATTAAAATTAATATTGTATTGTCCATCTAAAATAAAAAAGCCAGCCGTACCGTAGGCGAGCGTAAACAGCAAAGCGCCAATCAGCACGCGAATCCCTTGGGCGATCGAAGGTCGATCCGACTGCGCCGTAAACGCATTTCGCATCACCAGTAAATGAATTAACAGCACTCCCGCTAGCAAACTTTCCTCATAGTCAAATCCTTTTAATAAATGGCTGACTATGGAGACAATTAACAACACAATTGTGAGCAACCAAGCAACTCGTTTGCGTCTTAACAAATTAGCTGCTAAAGTTAACAATATAAAACCTGCGATCGCGGCAAACAAATGCC
>NZ_JACJUP010001263.1:0-1918 GCF_014748295.1 Planktothrix sp. FACHB-1355
TCGACAACTCAAACGACTGCTGCCGCAGGCTTAAGATTGTTGATGATATTTTCCATGTATTCGGCAATTTGCGCTTGTTTGTCGGCAGAATTCGTTTCTATGTAAACGCGCATCAGCGGTTCTGTTCCCGACGGACGCAGCAACACCCAACTACCTTCTTCTAAGTAGAGTTTGATACCGTCTTTGCGACCAACTTCTTTCACTTTAACCGTTGCCACTTCTGCGGGTGGATTTTTAGTGAAAGAGTCGATGACAGCAGCTTTGTGCGCGTCATCGAGGTGCAAGTCGAGGCGCAGGTTGTAAAGTGGGCCATTAGCTTCGGCGATCGCTTCTTCCACCAGCTGACTCAGCGGTTTTCCTTCGTAAGCAACAGCTTCTGCTACCAGCATATCTGCCAAAACGCCGTCTTTTTCGGGAATATGACCGATAATGCTGAGTCCTCCCGATTCTTCACCACCGATCAGCACCTGCGTCTCGCGCATTTTCTCGCCGATGTATTTGAAACCTACTGCGGTTTCGTAAAGTGTCAAACCGTACTTAGCAGCAAAATTATCCAGCAAGTGCGTGGTAGCAACCGTGCGAACGATCGCACCTGTTTTGCCTTTATTCTTGACCAGATGACGCGCCAACAACAGCAACACCGTGTTGGGGGTAAGCACGTTTCCTTGTTCGTCTACAATACCAAAGCGATCGCTATCTCCATCCGTCGCCAAACCCAAATCTGCGCCATCTTTCTTGACCGCATCGACTAACTCTACCAGTTGTTCCCCTTTCGGTTCCGGCATTCCGCCACCAAACAAAACATCGCGGTAAGTGTGGAAACTTTCCAAATCGCAACCGCAATGTTGCAACACCGTATCCAGGTAGCCGCGAGAGGTAGAATAAAGCGCATCGTATTTGACCTTCAGCTTAGCGCTGCGAATGCGCTCCACATCAAGCAATGTGTAAATGAATTCCAGATAAGCCGGTTTCGGGTCAAAAGTCGATATTTTGTCAGAATTGCTTCCCGATGGCGGCGTATCCGTAGCACCTTCAATATTTGCTACAATCGTATCCGTAATTTCCGGTGTAGCTGGCCCTGCATAATCGGGGATGTACTTAATACCGCAATAGGGCGCTGGGTTGTGACTGGCGGTGAACATGAGCGCCCCAGCCGAGTTGAGATGCTTGGCATTGTAAGCAATTACCGGAGTCGGGCAATCGCGATCGACTATTTTTACCGTCCAACCGATCTCAGCGAGAATCTGAGCCGCCGTGCGAGCAAATTGATCTGCCAAGAAGCGGGTATCGTAAGCTACCAGAACAGGTCTGTCTTTAGAATAAGCTGACTCCAGGTAACTGGCGATCGCTCGCGTCACCTTACACACATTAGGGAATGTGAAATCATCAGCGATAATCCCCCGCCATCCATCCGTACCAAATTGAATCTTTTTCGAGCTGCTGCTAGCACTCATTTGAGCCACGTCCTGTCACTTCACCATCCATAGTATAGGAAGCGTGTCATTCAGGAGACAGCAGCAATAGGCGTAAATTGTTGGAATGCACGTTATGGCATCCAAAAGCGATTTGAACTGCCATTGTTTATTCTTCCGGATAATGTGGCGGCCCTTTTTGAGGTCTTATTCCTCCTGCCATAAATTTTCGCAATCAGCCAAATCGGCCACAGGAGCGTAATCCCAGCGGCAACAAATCTTCTCGAGTTACCTCGCAATTGCGACTCTTCCAGGGGGTTGAAATCTTTCCGGTGGGCAAGATAGCAAATCAAACCGGAAAAAGTGTAAGAGGCTGCTACGTAGGCTAATAGCATTGCAGTCACGGGGAATACCTTGGTTTTGCAGTAGAGGAGTGGTGATTTAGCTAGCAATTCGTCTGGCCATAGCCCATCTCCCGAAGGAGATGGGCCAGACAAGTTTGTTAA
>NZ_JACJUP010001264.1:0-1913 GCF_014748295.1 Planktothrix sp. FACHB-1355
TGCACCTTCAAACTGCTAATAACGAGTTGCAAAAAAATAGCGAACTCAAAAGTCATTTGGTGTCAATGGTTTCTCATGAGATTCGCAATCCTCTCTCCCTAATTTTGGGTTTTAGCAAAATACTTGAAGGTCACATAGTTGAATTATCAAGCGCGAAAATAAAAGAATATTTAAAGCAAATTATTCTAGCTGTAGAAAGAATGAACGAGTTAGCAGAAGATTTATTGGTAGTAGGTCGGTTAGACCTTGGAAAACTAGAGTTCAATCCTGCGCCAATATATGTAGAAAGTTTCTGCCGAGTTTTAGTGGAAGAGTTTGCATTTATCGATCGTAATAAGCACAATATTATTTTTCAGTCTCTCTACACAACTGGCTCGGAAAAAACTCCGAGTTTGGCCTTTAACAATCTAACAAAAGCTTGGATGGATGAAGAACTTCTGCGGCATATTTTGTGCAATTTATTATCAAATGCGATTAAATATTCGCCGCCAGGAAGTACTGTACATTTTGACTTTATCTGTTATGACAATAAAATAGTTTTCCAGATAAAGGATGAGGGTATTGGCATTCCTAAAGAAGAACAAAACCGACTATTTGAGGCATTTCATCGAGCTTCTAATGTAGGCAAGATAGCGGGTAATGGTTTGGGGTTATGTATCGTCAAACAATGCGTAGACTTACACGACGGAAAGATAGAAGTTACCAGTGAAGTTGGAAAGGGTACAAAATTTACGGTGACGCTGCCATTGTTACGCTAGCCAGGGGCTAGCGAAAAGTCAAAAATCAAAAGTCAAAAGTCAAAAGTCGGAATTTATTGGGTTTATCCGAACTGTATTCTTCCCTCGCTCTCATTGACTCGATTTTACTGTTCCTGATTTCCTCTTCCTCTTCTTTTTGACTTTTGACTTTTAACTTTTGACTTTCTAGCCCCTATCCCCTAATGGGGGTTCGCTGAAAGTTATCGAGGAAACTTTAATAAGCATCCTGCAACTCGTAAAAATCAGGCGAAATATAATCTTTCCGCAGAGGCCAGCCGACCCAATCTTCCGGCATTAAAATTCGTTTCAGGTTGGGGTGTCCTTCATAGATAATGCCGTACATATCGTAGCTTTCCCGCTCTTGCCAGTCTGCGGTTTTCCAAATCCAGTAGACAGAAGGAACTCTGGGGTTATCGCGTGGTAAAAATACCTTGACGCGCACTTCATCTGGGCGATCGGCATTATCGCTGACTCTGATTAGATGGTAAAAGCTGACTAATTCCTGTCCGGGCCCCAAATCGTAACCACCTTGACACTGGAGGTAGTTAAAACCGTAGGCATAAAGGGCTGTACAGATGGGGATGAGGAAATCTGGCTCAACTTTGATGATTTCTACACCTTCATGGTCAGCTTCCAAAGCTTGATGGTCAAAACCGTTTTCTGCCAGCCACTGAGATGCTTTACCCGCTTGGACGATTTGAGATTCTTCAGCCACGTTGAACCTCCTGCTTTTGCGATGCGATCAGAGCGGGCGGTACGGGGGTGCCGATCGCTTCGATCAATTCTTTGGGCGGTTCTTGACGAGTTGCTGATTGTAGATATTTTCCAGTCAAAATGTCCGGTACAGCTTTCATCTTGTGGGTAGTGCTGTAATAGCGATGAGTTTGGCGAGATTTTGCCCGATCTTGAATCGAATCGTTACCGATTTTCTTCCGCAACTTGACGATCGCATCCATAATTGCTTCTGGACGAGGCGGACAACCGGGTAAATAGACATCTACCGGAATCAGTTTATCCACACCGCGAACTGCGGTTGGGGAATCAACGCTAAACATCCCACCTGTAATAGTACAGGCTCCCATCGCAATCACATACTTAGGCTCTGGCATTTGCTCGTAAAGACGAACTAGAGCTGGTGCCATTTTCATTGTGATC
>NZ_JACJUP010001265.1:0-1870 GCF_014748295.1 Planktothrix sp. FACHB-1355
CGAGGGATTAAGCGAACACAATTAAAAAATGGCATTGTCGTAATCGCAGTGGAAAATCCGGCTGCCGATATTATTGCCAGTCGGATATTTTTGCGTGTTGGCGGTCGGTGGGAACAACGATCGCAAGCGGGTTTGTCTCACTTACTCGCATCCGTCCTCACCAAGGGAACCGATCGACTGACCGCTTCCGAAATCGCCGAACGTGTGGAGTCCTTGGGAGCAAGTTTGGGTGCTGACGCCGCTGCCGATTATTTTTTGCTCAGTATGAAAACTGTTTCTGCTGATTTTGCGGAGATACTAGAACTGGCTGGGCAGCTGTTGCGATCGCCCAGCTTTCCAGAAACAGAAGTGGAATTGGAACGCCGCATGGCTTTGCAGGCAATTCGATCGCAGCAGGAACAGCCGTTTACGGTGGCATTCGAGCAGTTGCGACAAGCTATGTATCGAGATCATCCTTATGCGATGTCGAGTCTGGGAACAGAAAGCAGCGTTTCCAAGCTTACTCGTGCTGATTTGCAGGAGTACCATCGCACTTACTTTCGCCCGGATAATACTGTCATCAGTATAGTGGGCAGAATAGCGCCAGAAGATGCGATCGCCCAAGTCGAGCAAGTTCTCGGCGACTGGCAAGCACCTGCAACGCCTATCCCCACCCTCACCCTACCCCGCATTACCCCTATTCCTCACCCCAGCGTTACCTACCAACCAACTCAGCAATCTATTGTGATGTTGGGATATCTCACACCATCGGTGGGAAGTCCCGACTATATGGCTTTAAAGTTGCTCAATACCTATTTGGGGAACGGTCTTTCCAGTCGGTTGTTTGTGGAATTGCGGGAAAAGCGAGGTTTGGCTTATGAGGTTTCTGCTTTCTACCCAACTCGCTTGGATTGGTCGCAATTTGCAGTTTACATGGGTACTGCCCCGGAAAATACAGCGATCGCACTCGACAGCTTAAGGGCAGAAGTCGATCGCTTGTGCAAAGCTCCACTTGAGCCAGAAGAGTTTCAGGCTGCCCAAAATAAGTTGCTGGGTCAGTACGCTTTGGGTAAACAAACCAACGCTCAAATCGCCCAGGTTTATGGCTGGTACGAAATCTTGGGGTTGGGAATCGAGTTCGATATCACTTTCCCGGAAGCTGTTGCAGCTGTAACAACCGAGGCGGCGATGGATGCGGCTTGCCGATACTTTATCGAGCCGTATGTGTCTTTGGTTGGGCCAGCATATGCTGTGGATGGATTGGTAGAAAAGGGTTGGCAAAATTAGGGGTAAGGGGTAAGGGACTAGCGATCGCGCCATCATTCGTAGAAATCGGTTTCTTTGCGAAAATTGACAAAATTCATGTGTCATGATATATATCCAATGACACAAGAGCAATGGTCGATGACGCGATTGAAGATGTCTGGGTTAATCCGTTTTTGCTTATTTCTGCTTCCTGTTTCCCTATTAAGTTGGTATCAACTGCCACCCGCATTTAGCCAGGGATTCAGTCGCTTAGACTCGGAAGTTTCCAGCCGCCAGTCTGTAGTTCGACCTACCCTCAAAAGCGGTAGTCAGGGAGTGGTAGTCTCAGAACTGCAAGCAGTTCTCAAACTGTTGGGTTATTATAGTGGCGCGGTTGATGGCAACTATGATGAAACAACTGCGATCGCAGTTTCTCAATTTCAGCGAGCGGCTGGTATAAAAGCTGATGGCATTGTGGGTACGGCAACTTGGGAACAATTATTTCCACCTGCGCGATCGACACAGCCTTCTTCTGTATCCTCCCCAACAGCCGAGTCACAAGAAAAACCAGTACCAGCAAATCAATCTGCCGCTAACACCAGCGCTTCTACTCTTACGGAGTCCCCAACAAACAATTTACCAATTT
>NZ_JACJUP010001266.1:0-1903 GCF_014748295.1 Planktothrix sp. FACHB-1355
AACCAACCTTCTAAAATATCCATTAAGGTGGTGGCGCGAATTTTTTTACTGCGATCGGGATCTAGGCGAGAAGCCAAACTTCGCAAATTCACTTGAATAGTTTGCCGTTCTCCTTGAATTTCCAGCAGTGCATCCAACAGTTTATCTTCTCGATCGCAAAGGCGATCGTAATTTGTACGAGCATCCCCTTTCACTTCTTTTGTCACCAGGAAACTTAGGGGTATTTTGGCTGAGCAAACGCCTGCTCGTTCTAGTTCTCTTATTCGGCGAGGTAATTCTTTTGGATCGATGCCAGACTCATCACTCAATTGCTCAAGCAAGACTGGTTCATCCTGCTGACTGTAATAGGCTTTAGCCAAGTGCATCGCGGCAATTAGCTTTTTGAATAATTCGCTCTGATTTTTCGGGAGATTTTTCCCTTGGATGTACTGTTCAAACTTATGCTGAGATTCATCATAAGTTTTGTCAACCAGTTCAAATTGAACGTAAGCAGATAAATTTTCTGCCCGTTCTACCAAGCCAAAATTTTCTAGATATTGGATAGCCACCTTAATTTTGATGTCTCGCAATTGGTGGTCTGTGGAAAATTCTTCATCCAAATCGCTAGTCTGAAAAATTTCATTGAGTGTAACTGAGAACCAATCCTCTGATGCTCCGCCGTGAATGCGATCGCGAATGTTCCTAATCGAAATAAAAATATTTTTCAGGTCTATTTCAGTCAGTTGATTGTGACTTTGGAGCGAAAAGATCGTATCAGCATCATTTTCATCAAACAGAAGAGTACAGATTGCTGGTTTCCCATCACGCCCAGCGCGTCCTGTCTCTTGAATGTAACCTTCCAAATTCGCGCTTATTGTATGGTGAATCACCGCCCTTACATCCTGGCGATTAATTCCCATTCCAAAAGCGCAGGTAGCAACTACTACGTTTAACTCGCCTGTTTTGAATGTTTCTAAAACTTCCTGTTTTTCAGTTTTCCCTAAAAGTCCGTGGTAATATTTAGCGTCGATATTTTGGCTGTTGAGTAAGTAAGCTAATTTTTCAGCATTCTTGCGAGTTGTGGTGTAGACCAAAACGCATCCCCCCTGACTGAGAGAGTTTTGAACTTCCTTAATCAAAAGTCGTTCTTTGTTATCGCTGACAGGAATAACTTTATATTCTAGATTTTTTCTGGTATTAGATTCAGAAATGAGGCTACCAATTTCTAGATTGTGTTCGGCAAACAGTTTTCTGATATCTTCTTGCACTGTAGTCCTTGCTGTTGCCGTCATTAACGCCAGTAGAGGGAGCGGCTTTTTTTGATATAGCTCTTTAATAAACTTGGGAATATAGCGATAATCTGGCCTAAAATCATGTCCCCACTGACTCATACAATGGGCTTCATCAATTACCCAAAACGATGGTGAACGCGCTTGTAACAATGCTCGAATGCTGGGCGATCTTAGTTGCTCTGGACTAATATAAAGCAAGCCATAAGTACCAGACCATAGTTGCTTCAACCGCTGGGAACGCTCCTGCACAGAGAGATTACCATTGATGAAAGTGCAGAAGTCAAGACCTTGGTTTTCTAAGTCTTTCACTTGGTCTGCCATTAGCGCTTGTAGGGGAGAAATTACGACTGTCAAAGCTTGTTGTCTTTCAAACAGCATCAAAGCTGGAATTTGGTAGCAAAGAGATTTTCCTCCTCCGGTCGGCATAATAACCAATGGTCGCTGACCGCGTAAGATAGCTTTGACAGCTTCCTCTTGTTTGCCTCTAAAATTTTCAATGCTAAAGCGATTTAGGCAGCTATTATAATCGGGCAGCAGTTTTGCCCCGTCCCATATTTCTTGAAATCCCGGTAAATGGGTTAGCCAACCTGAAAATACCCGTTCTGATTCAGTGAAGATCGGAAGAGCACACG
>NZ_JACJUP010001267.1:0-1901 GCF_014748295.1 Planktothrix sp. FACHB-1355
AAACACCGACCCTTCTGTCAGCGGCACCAAAACACCGCCTGCTGCCTGAACAATAGCCCAAACTGCCGCTAAATCCCACACTTTAGGTGTAGACTCTACACCTCCCAACGCCGCACCAGTAGCAACAGACAGGAAATTGTAGGTAGTCACTCCCAACATTCTAATTTTGCAGGGAACGGGTTTTTGCAAAACAGCCGTACTCCTGGCACAAACGTTGAAAAACTGATTTTGGCTGGGTGAGTCGCTACTGGTGTGAATGGGGCGCTTATTCATAAACGCACCATTTTCAGCATCACTAGAAGATGCGCCATGCCAGTATCCGTGAAAAGATTGATTGATGTTGGGAAAATGTACGTAGCCAAATATAGGCGTTCCTTGATATAGCAATCCCAAAGAAATTCCCCAAATCGGAATTCCGCGAGTAAAGTTAGTCGTGCCGTCAATGGGATCGATTACCCAGCACCATTCCGCACCGGAAAAAACGTGTTCTCCTTCTTCGCTTAAAATATCGTGACTGGGAAAAGTATCCAATATCCCGTTACGAATTTCCTCATCCGCCCACTTATCGGCTGATGTTACCAAACTGCCATCTGACTTGAGCGTCGGCTGCAATCGACCGAAATCTTCCAACAGTTTGGTGCCGATTCTGGCAGTAGTTGTCTCGGCAAAATTTAAAACTGTATCCCAAAAATTAGTCATATCTTTAGTTTGTTTAGGTCGGTACAAGTTTCTGTAAATTCTCAAAGTGATTATTTTGCGAACTCTGCTAAAACCCGGTTGAATCTTTCAGTTTCATCGTAGTTAAGAGCGTGTCCGCTATTCTCAAAAATAATTTGTTCTCCTTTATTGAGTTTTTGGCAATGAACACATTGGATTGAGAGGGAAAAATCTTACTTTGTTTGCCAGCTATGACCAATAAAGGAATATCGATTTTGGCAATAAAATCTCCGAAATCCGACTGAGCTTGGTCTTGCCACAAAGTAAGGGCTCGATCTGGAGGACATTGTTTTGCATCTTCTATGAAAAGGGCGATTTCTTCCGGTAGCAGCGTGTTCATCAAATCTTTGGCCATAATGCCAAAAAAGCTATCTGCGTTGTTCATCTTCGTAGTAAAGTTTGATGCGATCGCTCGTTTCTATGTACGGCATTTAAAATGACTGCCTTTGTTGATTTTACAGCAATGGCGGTAACGAATACCAATAGATTGTCTCAATCTAGCTCATTTTGCAAGACAGTTGCGATCGCTTCCCGTGCGTTGGTGCGGAATTCGGTCACATTCACTTTCCCCAAATACCAAACAGCCAACAGCATTGCCAATCCTTGCACCACAAACACCAGTCCGTAAGATAGCACTAAAGAAGGAAATACTTTTTTACTCACATCTAAAACCGCACCTCCAGCAATTGTCGCCACCCCTCTTGCCAAAGCTTGTGCCAATCCCCAAGCGCCAATAAACGTGCCTGCGGTTTCTGCTGCTGTCAGGTCTAACATTAAACTCAGAGCTCCTGTTGTTGCTACTCCGGAAACCAAACCGAAACATAAAAGCGCCGTTTGCAGGAGTTTTGGATTCTGAGTAAATCCCGACAAAATCACCCAAATTAGGGACACAACTACCAACAAGCACCCAAGTTTGGTAGTATTGCGTTTACCTAGACGTGGAGCCAGAAAGAAACCAGTTCCAAGTAGACCGAATAATGTGCCAGTTCCCCAGAAAGCGTTTAGGGTCGCCGTTTCCCCGACTTGCATTTTAAAGACATCACCGCCATAAGTTTCCAAGATGGCGTCTTGCATGAATAAGCCAAGCGTCATCATTACCAGAAAGGTAAAAAATACCTGAGTTTGCCGACTGGCTGTTAAGATCCGCCAAGCTCTACCCAAAGTAATTTTCGCTTCTAGATCGG
>NZ_JACJUP010001268.1:0-1898 GCF_014748295.1 Planktothrix sp. FACHB-1355
ACTCGCGGTTGTCGATTCTGCCAACCGGGAATGCTGACCCGACCGGCACGAGATGTGGAACCGGAACAAGTCATAGAAGCGATCGAACAGGGTATTCGAGAAACCGGACATAACGAATTTTCCCTCTTATCCCTCAGCTGTTCTGACTATCTGGCACTACCCGCAGTCGGGATCGAAATTAAAAACCGTCTCAAAGACGAAAATATTTCTCTCTCCCTTCCCAGTCAGCGCGTCGATCGGTTTGACGAGAATATTGCCAACATTATCGGCGGTACGCGGCAGAGCGGCTTAACTTTTGCCCCCGAAGCCGGCACTCAGCGGATGCGCGACATCATCAACAAAGGTTTGACGAACGAAGAACTGCTGCGCGGTGTCAAAACAGCTCACGAACAAGGCTGGGATAAGGTAAAGCTATACTTTATGATCGGCTTGCCAGGAGAAACCGATGTCGATGTGTTGGGTATTGCGGAAACCGTCCGTTGGTTACAGCAGCAATGCAGAGTAAAAGGTAGAAAACCGCTCAACTTTACCCTGACCATTTCTAACTTTACACCCAAACCGCACACACCTTTTCAGTGGCATTCCGTCTCTACAGCCGAGTTTGAACGCAAACAAGCACTGCTGCGGGAGGAATTTCGGCGGATGAGAGGAGTGAAGGCAAACTTCACCGATGTTCGCATTTCGGCAATGGAAGATTTTGTCGGACGAGGAGATCGCAGATTGGCATCTGTATTGCGTCGCGCCTGGGAATTGGGTGCGGGAATGGATTCTTGGTTTGATAGCATAGAGCGAGCTTATGCAGCTTGGGGACAAGCAATCGCCGAATCCGACCTCACCTGGAAATATCGCCTGGTAGAAAAGGGGGAGTGGGTAATCGGAACAGGGGAACATTCTTCCCCATTGGGAATTGCCGATCTCGATAAACCTCTACCTTGGGATATCATCGATACCGGAATTGATAAAAATTGGCTCAAAGCCGACCTGCAAAAAGCTTTAGAAGCGGCGACAGTACCGGATTGCTCGTTTGAAGGCTGCTCTCACTGCGGTGTCTGTGGAGTCGATTTCGGTCATAATACGATCGTACCGCCGAGCGCCATACCTCAATTTGCAGGGCATTTCGCCCCCAAACAAGAGCGAGTGCAGCGACTGCGCGTTTGGTTTGGCAAGCTGGGCGATATGGCATTAGTCAGCCATCTAGATTTGGCCCGCTTGTTCGATCGCGCCGTGCGGCGGGCGTCAATACCGATCGCTTACACAAATGGTTTTCATGCCAGTCCCCGCATTTCCATTGCCAATGCTCTGCCCTTGGGAGCTACCAGTAGCGGAGATATAGTAGACTTTGAGTTGACTCGGCAGATGGATGTGGCAACTTTCCAAGCAAAGTTAGTCAGCCAAATGCCCAGTAACATTCCTATCTATCGGGTTGAAGAAGTCGATCTGAAAACTCCTTCCGCTACACAATTATTGGCAGCGGCAGAGTATTCAATCACCTTGACAAGTTATGCTGAGGTCACCTCAGCCCAATGGCAGAACTGGATTGAAGCAATTAAGCATCGCGATGCGATTTGGTGGGAACAAACAACCAAGTCAGGCAACAAACATACCGTAAATCTGCGCGAGCGACTGTTTGAATTAGAAATTCAGGAAGAAAGTCGCGATCTCAACGGTAGGTCAGATCCAGTTTCACCCGATCGCACCCACCCATCTCAAGTACTTCGTTATGTTGGTATGAGCCGTAATGACGGCAACCTGTTGCGACCCGAACATATCATTTATATGCTCGAACAAGTGTGCGAGCTGGAATTGCAACTGCTTCACACTCACCGATTGAGGCTAATTTTAGAGCCTTATAGCACCAATCACCCGACTGTAGTATGAGAGCGTCAACAAAAATGTGA
>NZ_JACJUP010001269.1:0-1898 GCF_014748295.1 Planktothrix sp. FACHB-1355
TGGCAATGGTTCTCTATGCCTTTAGGTAGCAACATTATCAGTGCGGTTGCCTTTACTGTATTGAATTGCGGGTTGTTGACTTATTGGATTTGGCAATCTTTGATGCGCCGCTTTCCCAATCCCACCAAAACAATGTTGAGCAAAGGACAAAGTTACTTGCTGACAGCTTGTTTTGAAACCGTAATTTTGGGATTGGCGATCCAAAAAATGCCGCAATGGCAGTCTTTTCCAAATTGGTTGTCTTATAACTTGAATAGCCTACTTGTATTCAATTTGCTGCTGTTTTTGTGTTTGATAGTGGCACTTTCACCTCACCGACAAGCATTGCAGGATTGGGCGCGATATCGCCGGGAAAAAGCAGCGCATCGCAAGTTGTTCTGGAATCCTTCTTTGATGAAGGATTTGATCTGGGGTGAAAAAAGCCCGAACGTAATGGCGATCGTACTTAATTCGATCGTCGCCTGTCTGCCCCTAATTTGTTGGATTATCGTTTGGCCTCAAGATGCAGAAAAAGGTGAAGCTCTTTTCAGTTTAGCGCTGATGGTGAGTACGATCGCCATCTATGGAGCGATCGCCCAACTCATGCTATTCATGAGAACACAAAAACAAGCTGTGTGGGCAGCAGGTGCTTTGGGTGCGGCAATTGTCCTACCACCCCTGGTTTTTGCCGTTTTGTCGATCGGTTCTGCAAAACCACCCTTTGCACTTTGGTTGTTCTCCGCTTTCCCTTGGGTTGCCATCATGGAAAATACAGCAATTACAACTGTATGTATGGCAATTCTCGGACAGTTCGCCATCCTAGCACTGTTGAATATGCGATTGTCCCGACAGTTGCAACAAGCTGGTGAATCTGCTACCAAGGCGCTGTTAGCCGATCGTCGCGCTTAAAAAAAGCCTTCAGGCGTCAGCAATCATCTGTCAGTTATTTAACCGTAGGGTGGGTTAGGCACCGACAATAATTTCAGCCTTAAAACCGATAATTAATTTGCCGTGCTATCACCCACCATTACCAAAGTTAGAACAGAAAAAACATTTTTTCCAATCAACCCGAAAGAGCCCTTGTATTAATTACAAAAAAACCAGCAAACCTCCATTTTAAAGTTGACATAAATGAGCAAAAATACCATGATAAACCTACGTTTGTTAGACAGATTGGGTGATTGGAATCCGCAACTATACCGAGAAATAAAAGGACGGCTCAAATTTCGCAATTTAGCAGTAGCAGGCGCTGTATCTGTGGTGACGCAGTGCTTAATTTTTCTGCCTTTCTACCTACAAGTTTTTAGCAGCAAAAATTATAGCAATTATTGCCTAAAAGATAAACAATTCCAATGCCTTGTCAATCCTGCCGGTTTCGTTCTTATTGATTGGCAAGATTGGTGGCTGGACTTATTTAATCAACTGAGTATAATTTTCGCATTTGTGCTATTAGTGGGTGGCGTTCATATGCTGATCGGCGATGTGGGCAAAGAACAGCGTCGCGGCACACTTAACTTTATTAAATTGAGCCCCCAATCTAGCGAAAATATCTTAATCGGTAAGATTCTTGGCGCTCCTATTTTACTTTACATTGGCATCCTGCTAGCTATTCCTTTACATTTAGCATCTGCGATCGGAGCGGGCTTTCCTTTCGGATTACTGATTGGCTTTTATCTACTCATAGGCGCAAGTTGCTTCTTATTATACAGTACGATGCTGCTTCAGTCATTCCAAGTGGGATTTTTTACTTGGCCATGCACCTTTTTAAGCTTGATATTTATATCGCCTTGGTTGCAAATTCTCCAGGGTGTTCTCTATGCGGCAAAAAGACAAGATATTTATAACAGCAATTTCCAATGGTTTTATTTACCGATCGGTAGTAACTTATCTCTTCTAATGGGATTTTTACTTCTGAATAT
>NZ_JACJUP010000127.1:0-9581 GCF_014748295.1 Planktothrix sp. FACHB-1355
GTGCTCTTCCGATCTGGTGGAGGTTTTTTTTTACTGTAATTGCCAACGTGAAAGGGTATTCAATTCTACATTTTATCATCGCGCAAAATTCGTTTTGCGTCGGTTTGAGCATTGATGAGGAAAATATCATGTTTCATAATGCAGAAATTGTGTTGGGATTGGAGGGCAAATCGCTGTCGATCGCCCAAATTCCCACTACAGAAGAAGTAGCAGTTATCTTTTCGAGTCCTCAGTTTTTTGTAGCGTTGAGCGCAGGAATATTGATGGCTTTTGCCTTTCAATTTTTATTAACAAATTTGTCGCTGGCAGCTAAGTTTTCCGATCGAGACGATGCGATCGACTTGGATGCGGACAATGAAGATAGCTGGGGCAAAAAGTTTCGCCAAATTGAAGCAAAAGTAGGCGCTTGGGCTTTATTAACTGTCAATACGGCTTTGTTTATCGCTTGCTTTTTGGCAGTTAAGTTGAGCTTGGTTAATAGCATCACTTTAGGTGCTATAATCGGTGTTGCCATCTGGTCTGGTTACTTTTTGTTGCTCGTTTGGATGAGTTCTAATGCTGTTGGTTCTTTAGTCGGTTCCGCAGTTAAAACAGCAACTTCTGGCGCTCAAGGAGTGATGGATATCGCAACGGCAGCTATGGGTGCTGGTGCTACTAACAAACAGATTGTCAATACTGTAGAAGCCTCTGTGGCTGCGGTTCGCAAGGAATTATCTTCTGCGATAGACCCGATCGGCATCCGGAACAATGTTGAAGATTATTTGGGTGATTTGCCATTACCAAAACTAGATTTGAATACGATTCGCGGTGACTTAGAAAGGTTACTCGGCGATGTGGATGTCAGGTCTTTAGCTAATAGCGATGTTTTGCAGAATGTCAATCGCGAAACTTTTGTAGACTTGGTTGCCAGTCGCACCGATTTCTCGAAAAAAGATATCGATCGCGTGGCAGATTTGTTAGCATCTGTTTGGCAGCAATCGTTGAATCGGCAGGTTAAAGATCCGCAAGCTGAATTGGTAAACTATATCAAGTCTGCCAGTCCGGAAGATCTGAAATCGGGCAATTTAACTGCTAGGCTAGCACAAGCGATCGGCGGCAACGGACACGATAAGAAAGAGTATAGCAACGGCGTGATGGACAAAGCCGTACAAGCTGGTGTTGGTGCAGCGATGACGGCTGTTTTGTCAAGAGTAGATCTGTCGGATGCAGATGTAGAAAAGATTTCTTCACAGCTGCAACAACTGGCAGGACAAGCAACAGATAAAGCGCAGCAATTTGGTAATAAGGTAAAAGAAAATTTGCCTTCGCTACCGCAGAGTAACCCGATGCTGGGAGATGTGGAAAATTATATCCTCAATTCCCAACCTTGGCACCTGAATCGAGAAACTATCAAGCAGGAATTCCAAGAAGTTATTCACGATTTAGAAGCTGCACCGGGATTAGTTCGTAAGCAATTGGAACAACTGAATCGCGATAATTTCGTGCAATTCTTGAATCAGCGCGGCGATTTCGATGATGATAGGGTAAATGAAATTGCCGACCAGTTTGAAGAAATTCGCATGGAAGTTTTGAATACTGTTCAAACTGGTGAGTCGGAAGAAAAATTGCAAGACATTCGCAGTCGCATTGAAAATTATCTGCGATCGACTGGTAAGGAAGAGTTGAATCCGGAAGGGATCGAACGCGATTTTACCGCACTTCTAGAAGATCCGGATGCGGGATTTGAGGCGTTGCGCGATCGTCTCGGTAAGTTCGATCGCAATACGTTGGTAGAATTGCTGGGACAGCGCGAAGATTTCAGTCAAGAAGAAGCAGACCAATTGATCGGTCGCTTGGAAGAAACTCGCGATCGCGTCCTCTCGCAAGCACAAGAAGCGCAAGAACAAGCGAAATCGAAAGCGCAAGAACTTCGTCAGCGGGTAGAATCTTATTTGCGCGATACTAATTTGGAAGAATTAAATCCAGATGGGATCGCGCAAGATTTCCAAACGCTGTTTGAAGACCCGCAAGCAGGATTGAAGGCGCTGCGGGAAAGATTATCGCAATTCGATCGCGAAACTCTGGTACAATTGCTGAAGGCACGCGGCGATCTCAATGAAGAGCAAATAAATCGATTTGTCGATCGCATTCAATCGGTACGCGATAACATTCTGCAAGCACCGCAACAAGTTAGCGAGAAAGCTAAGGAACAGTACGATCGACTGATAAATCAAATTGGCGATTTTCTGCGAAACACTAACTTGGAAGAACTCGATCCGGAAGGGATTAAGCAAGATTTTGCCAAACTTTTTGAGAATCCCAAAGAAGGTGCGGTGGCGCTGCGAGAAAGACTTTCCCAAGTCGATCGCGAAACTTTGGTCAAATTGCTGAGTCAGCGAGAAGGCTTGACCGAAGACCAAGTTAATCAGACAATAGATAAAGTGCAAGATGCCATTAACAGTGTTGCCAAACAACCTCGTCGCTTAGCATCTCGCGCCAAAGATAAGGTCTACGATTTCCAAGCAACTTTAGAAAATTACCTGCGAAATACGAACAAGCAAGAACTCAATCCCGAAGGTATTAAGCGAGATTTGCAATTGCTGTTCCGTCATCCCAAAGAAGGAATGGGAAATATTGGCGATCGCTTCAAGCAGTTCGATCGTTCCACCTTGGTATCCCTGCTATCGCAGCGGGAAGATATCTCGTCAGAAGAAGCGAATCAAATTGCCGATCGCATCGTATCTGTACGCGATCGATTCGTCGAACAAGTGCAGAACGTTCAAGGTAAAGTACAATCGGCGCTTGATGGTGTATTCGATCGCATTCGCAATTACTTTAATTCCTTGGAACGTCCCGAACTGGACTACGAAGGAATCAAGCGCGATTTCCGCAAATTGTTTGACGATCCGCAAGCAGGATTTGATGCTATTAAAGAACGTCTGAGTCAGTTCGATCGCGATACGTTAGTTGCCATTATCAGTTCTCGCGAAGATATTTCGGAAGCTGATGCTAATCGGATTATCGATCGAATTGAATTTGCACGCGACAGCGTAATGCAGCGTGCGGAATACCTGCAAGAACAAACGAAGCGACGCATTGAAGATATCAAGCATCAAGCTAAAAAGCAAGGCGAAGAAGCTCGTAAAGCTGCTGCAACTGCTGCTTGGTGGCTATTCGGTACGGCTGTTACTTCTGTGGCGATATCCGCATTGGCGGGAGCAATAGCTGTAGGTGGTTTTAACCTGTTTGGATAAAGGTTTAATTGACATTTAGTTAAATGATAGGCTGGCGAAAGCTGGCCTATTTTTTTGTGCTGTTTTATGATATCCAAACATCTCTAGAATTTTCAATTCTCCATCACTTGTCGTATTTTCTGCACTTGCTTGGGTGCGTCGATTTGTTCGTAAGCTAAAATAGCCGCTTCAAAATTTGTGCGACTATTGTCGATATCTCCCATTTGTTGATAAGTCAATCCTTTTTCATAATAAACTTCTGCCAAATCGCTTTTAGCTCCTATTTGCGCCAACAGTTCTATAGCTTCATCGTGCTTAGCAATGGCGGTTTCAAAATTTTCTAAATTGCGATACAGGACGGCGAAACCATTGATAGCTTGCGCTTTTGGCTGAATGCACTGAATTTTGTCAGCATAAGATAATGTTTGAGCGAATATTGCTAAAGAATTTTCATTTTCTCCTAAATTTCTATATACTATGCCAGCGATATATAAGCTATATACATGACTCCATGTTGTTAAGATAGCTGTTGGTAGTTGGCGATAAAGTCGATCGGCTTTCGCAAACAAAGCAGATGCCTTTTCTCGGTCGTGTTCGGCAAAGTCTTTGTTTGAATATATGACTGCCAAACTGAACCAAGCAAACGCTAAAAATAGCGGGTAGTTAGTTGCTTCGGCTAATGATTCAACTTCTTGGTAAGATTTTATGGCGGCTTCAGTTTCGCCGAGAATGAGTTGACAAGTACTTTGGCATAATAAAGATATTATATTTTGTTGACCGACTTTTAAACAAAGCTTGTCTGTAGCACTATCTTGAGAATGCGATCGCAGGTAATTTACTCCCTTTTCTATGGATATTTGATATAGTTCTATAGCTTTTTTAATTTCACCTAAATGATGGTAATGTCGTCCTAAATAACTGCTTAATATGGTCAAAGAGTATTCGTTTTCAATTTTATCTATTATAGCTGCGCTCTTACAAGCAATATGTTGTATCAAACCAAACCTGTCGAAGGCATAATTAAGGCTTTCTGTTTCCCCCATGCTACTTAACGTAGTGGGCCGATCTTTTAAAATTACTTGACAAGCTAGCTCGAATTCGTTTATTGCTACGTAATGATGATAAGCTTCTAAAGCTTTAAACGCATCTTCGATATCGTCAACTATCTCAACACTTGCAGTCCAAAATTCTGCCGCCTTTTCATTGGCAAACTCCCATTCATCGCTCGCTCTCAGCCTCTTAATAGCTTCGGCGCGAATTACCGAATGCAGCCAATATTCATTTTTGTAGAAATCGATTAACGAGCGATCGCACAGCGCTTTTACAACATATATGCGTTCCTCCGAAGGCACATCCCACAATAAAGAGAAAATTCCTTCTAGGGAGATCGATCGCACATCTTGATAGCGATAGCATCCCAGACGACATAAAAGTTTATAAGCTTGCGGATCGAGCTGTTCCAAGCGGTTAAACTGATTGACAACTAAATTTTCTAAATCTCCTTGAATCAACAAATTATTTTCATTGTCTTGCCAAAAATTATTGCTATCCCCAGACCAATCTTTTTGTATAGTTCCGCTCAAAATTCGCATGGCCTTCGCATTACCGCTATAAGCTAGGTGCATGGCATTTAAACAACGAGGCTCGACAGAGAGATTTTGGTTGAGCAAAAATTGTTCCCACGCACTTATATCCAAACCTGGTAGCCGATAATTTTGAAAATTTACCGCCGATTCTCCCAATCTCTCCCGACTGGTAATTAAAGTCAAGCAATGAACAGAAGCGTCAGCCAGCACTCTCAGTAATTCCACATAATCTCGATGTGCGGGGATAAACTTACCATTTCCATCTAAAGCAGGTTCGAGGTTATCAATTAAAATACCGACTTTTCGATTTGGTTTTCGCAGTTGCATCCTCAACCGTTCTAGAGAAATGCCAAAATCTCTCGCAGGTTCCTCTTGAAAGTGTCTTCTTAACCATTCCTCTACTACACTTCTGGCATTCGTAATATTCTGGGTTTCTTTAGCCATCCAAAGGTCTAGAATTACGTCAAAACCCTGCGTTGCCAAGTACTGACATGACAATACGGTCTTGCCTACACCTCCCTCACCCTGGATGAGAATTATTTTTGTTCCTTGCTTAACCAAAATCTGGAGGTCTGCGATCGCTTTCTCGCGCCCAAAAAAATAAATATTATTAGAAGCTTTTAAATTTTCTTCTAACTGGGTAGAAGAGATAGAATTGGACATGGCTAAATTTCAAGATTTTGGTGTATGCTAAATTCTCACAAGTCTAAATCATTAGACAACTCAGTTACAAGCAAGACAGTCCCCCGGCTTCGCACTTAGAGTGGTAAGCAAAAAGGGTAAATTTGCCGAAATGCTTTCTGGCTAAGAAATTAGCCAGAGAGAGTGTGGCGTTTGGGGAGTAGGGAAAAATAACCATATCTTGCACCCTAGAGCATCTGTCAAGTATTCGCCCATTCAGGCTAAGGAACCGGATTTATTGGCTTAAAAAATCTGAAATTTTCCTATAACTACTCGAAGAAACCCCATTTCTTAAATGATTTGGGACAAAAATAGATTCTCACACCTGATGCCAAAAAACATAATAATATAGTTATTTGTCAGTATAACTCGCCAGTCAGCAGTAAATAATAAAGTGCTTTCACCTGAAAACGCGAACATCGATAATATCCTCAAAGCATTCCAACACTTCGGGGTTAATCTCGGATTAGAACGGATTCAACAACTTCTAGCCGACTTAGGTAACCCCGATCGCCAAGTACCTATGATCCACGTTGCCGGAACTAACGGCAAAGGTTCGGTTTGCGCCTATCTCTCCTCCGTATTAACGGCAGCAGGTTATCGCGTCGGACGATATATTTCTCCTCATTTAATCTCTTGGAACGAACGCATCTGTCTCAACGAAAAACCAATTTCTTCTCAAGAATTACAACAATTACTCCTACAAGTCCAATCCGCTATTAACCCAAATGCAGAATCTCCCACCCAGTTTGAAGTTATCACCGCCGCCGCTTGGTTGTATTTCGCACAACAAAAAGTAGATGTGGCAGTAATGGAAGTGGGATTGGGAGGAAGACTGGATGCAACTAATATTTGTAATTCTCCCTTGGTAACAGTCATAACTTCTATCAGTCGAGAACATTGGCAAGTGCTGGGCCCAACTTTAGCGGATATCGCCAGAGAAAAAGCGGGTATCCTCAAACCGGGATGTCCTGCTGTTATCGGTCAGTTACCGCCAGAAGCAATAACAGTTGTGAAAAACCGCATTCAGGAATTAGGTTGTCCGGCGATTTTCCCAGAACCTGCGATCGCATTACCAACACCAGGGGAAAGATGGGCGGAATATCAAGGAATTCAATATCCTTTACCCTTGTTGGGAGATTTCCAATTGGCAAATTCCGCGTTGGCGATCGCATCCCTCCAACTCCTCCAACAACAAGGTTGGCAAATTTCTCAGGATGCGATCGTTTCTGGGATGGCAAATACTAAATGGCTGGGAAGAGTGCAATGGACAAGTTGGAAAAATCAGCGCATATTAATAGATGGCGCTCACAATCCCGCAGCTGCGATCGTTCTCCGTCAATATGTCGATAGCTTAGATACAAAATCTGTCACCTGGGTAATGGGAATCCTCTCTAGCAAAGATTGTGACGATATCTTCAAAGCCTTACTTCGATCGTG
This sequence comes from Planktothrix sp. FACHB-1355, assembly GCF_014748295.1. Lineage (NCBI taxonomy): Bacteria > Bacillati > Cyanobacteriota > Cyanophyceae > Oscillatoriales > Microcoleaceae > Planktothrix > Planktothrix sp. FACHB-1355. Next base: position 6,920 of record NZ_JACJUP010000127.1, read on the forward strand.
CGATCGATTATTTTTAGTGCCAGTTCCAGACCAAAGTTCTGCTCATCCAGAAGATTTAGCAACTCTCGCTCGTCAGATCTGTCCGGAATTAGCTTTAGTCGCAACTTATCCCGATCTAGTTTCTGGTTTAGAAGCTGCGATCGCATCCGATCCCGGTTTACTTGTTTTGTGCGGTTCTCTTTATTTAATCGGTCATTTCTTAAGTCTCGATCGTCCTACTCCCGCAAACAATAACCCACACCTCTAACTGTGTGAATCAGACGTTTTTCATTACCTTCTTCTAGCTTCAGGCGTAGGTAGCGGATATAAACCTCAATAATATTGGAATCACCCATGAAATCGTAACCCCAAACTTTTTCTAAAATTTGCTCTTTCGTGAGTACCTGACGGGGATGACTGAGGAGGTAGTCGAGTAAATCAAACTCTTTAACTGTTAGTTCGATGCTGCGCTGACCCCGGAATACTTCGCGAGTGCGGCGATTTAAGCTGATGTCTTGAAATTGCCACAAATCTGTTCCATCTTTATCTTCCTTTGTGCGACGCAGATGAGCGCGAATTCTGGCGAGGAGTTCTTCAATGCTGAAAGGTTTCACAACATAATCATCAGCTCCTGCATCCAAACCTGCAACGCGATCGCTCACTTCATCTCTTGCTGTGAGCAAAATTGCTGGTGCTTTAATACCTGTTGTCCGCAAACGGCGACAAAGTTCAACTCCCGTCAGTCCCGGTAACATCCAGTCTAAAATCAGCAGATCGGGTGCAGTCTCTCGTGCTAGTATCAGACCGCTCATACCGTCGTGCGCCACGCTGACGCGATACCCCTCGCTACACAATTCTAATTCGATAAACCGAGCTAGCTTAATTTCATCTTCGACTAAGAGAATGTGTGCAGTTGGGGTCATGGCGGTTCTATCTCCACTCGCACAAGATAAACTTTCCATTAGTTCTGGCTGATGCTTGTAGTTTTGCGGTTGATTTTCCCTTGCTCGATCGAGTAAGTTCTGTAAAATTTGTACCATGCGTTCGGCTTCTTGGGTAGCTGTTTGCAGTGCTTGACGTTGAAAATCGGTCAAATTGTTACCGCGACGCAGCAAACTTTGCAGGTATCCGTAAACCAAGCTGAGCGGTGTACGCAGTTCGTGGGAAATGCGATCGGCAAAATGTTTTTGTTGCTCTTTCACATCATTAACAACAACAGTGAGTTCTCCTACTTCCCGTTGGAGTAGCTGGTTGAATTGACGAAAAGGCTGAACGGATTGTGCCAGGATATAAGCTGTCAGTATGATTAATGTGGGGAAAAATAGTCCGATCCCGATTGCCAAATTGCGGATAATTGCGGCGGCGTCTAATTGTAATTCCGTCACATCTTGTGCGATATACAACTGGCTACCTCCTGACAGTGCTTTGCTTGCGATCGTCAAGTGATATCCAGCCATTTGATAGCGTCGAAATTGAGCGGGTAAAAGCTGAAGAGACATCAAAGTAGGTTGAATATTTTTCAGCTTTGAATTCAACTGTTTGGACTGCACCATCACTTTGCTATCTGCTTGCTTGACCCAAAACCACATGGTTGGAGATGACCACCGATCTACCATTGTTTGCAATGTATCTAACGAATCGGTAAATTCGTTAGTGTCTTCCATGTCTTTAGCAAAGTGAGTCGCTGCTAAATTTACCGTTTGTTGAGAGGTTGTCATTAATAAGCGATCGACTTTCCAGCTTGTCCAGATTGCCATACTCACCAAAACTGGAATTACTATCAGCAATATTTTTATAGTTATGCGGAACAGTAGAGAGTCGTAATTTCTCCAGGTGACTTTAATTATTTCTATAAGTTTATTAATTAGCTTTCCCATTGCTTTATAAATTCATAGTTTATTATTGGTTGATAAAGGAATGTAAATACTAGCGATCGTCCCCGTTTCTCTAGCAGACTTAATCGAAAATATGCCGTTGTGAGCATCTACAATTCGTTTGACGATCGCCAGTCCTAAGCCAGTTCCTCCAGATTTTGTAGAACAGAATGGTTGCGTTAGTTTCGGTAAAATATGAGATGGAATGATAGTACCGTCATTACGAATTTGGAGGCAAGCTTGTCTCAAATCTTTACTTAGTTCGACTTCACAGGTAACCGCTTCTCCGGGTGCGATCGCTTCACATCCATTCCGCACCAAGTTAATCAATACCTGCTTTAGTTTATCTTTATCTCCCATAATTGTAACTCCACTTGATGTCGGGATAAACTCTATTTTTCGTTCCACTGCTTCAGGCATTTCCCTCAGAACAGAGAGCATTTTTTGAATTAACGAATTTAGCTCTATTTCTTCTAATTGTAGGATTTGAGGTTTGGCATAATGTAAAATTTCGTTCAACAAATTTTGCAGCCGATAAGCTTCATCAATTGCTAAAGCAACTCTTTCTCTATCTGGCGCGGTAACAGACTTTTTCTTAAAATAATTTAAACCCATCATTATCGTAGTGACAGGGTTGCGGATTTCATGCACGATCGTCGCCGCAAATTCCCCGATTGCTGCCAATCTTTCCTGTTCGATTAATTTAGTTTGAGTGGCTCGCAGTTCCTCAGTGCGTTTCGCGACTTCCGCTTCTAAAACTTCATTAAATTGTCGCTGCTGCTGATAGAGATTGTAATCATTAATTGCCG